>NZ_JBNGGC010000007.1:0-255115 GCF_049974565.1 Streptomyces sp. WG5
CCCCCGCGGCGCCCCCCCCTCGCCCCCCCCGCCGCCCCCGCCTGGGGCCCCCGGGGCCCCCCCCCCCCCCCTGGGGGGCCCCCCCCCCCCGGGGGGGGGGGGGGGGGGGGGGGGGCGTGGGAGCGCTCCCGACTCCCCACAGATGGGAGCGCTCCCACTTGCCGTTGACTGGACTGTAGAAGCGGTTCATGTCCCTGACAAGACTGTGCGCGTCGGGTTTGTCGAAGGAATTTCGAAGCCCCAGGTGAGAGACGCGCCGCCGGGAGCGCTCCCGGGCACCGACGTCGGATCAGGCGGAGTCCCGGAGCACGAGTTCGGTGCGCAGGATGACGTGGCGCCAGGCGACGGCGGAGTCCTCCATCTCCTCCAGGAGGAGCCGCACCATCGTGTGGCCGATCTCCTCCAGCGGCTGCCGGACCGTCGTCAGCCGCGGTTCCGTGGACCGGGCCGGCCGGCAGTCGTCGAAGCCGATCACCGCGACGTCCTGCGGCACCCGCCGGCCCGCCGCGCGCAGCGCGTTCAGCGCCCCGGCGGCCATGGTGTCCGAGGCGGCGAACACCGCGTCGAGCTCCGGGTGACGGGAGAGCAGACCGGTCATCGCCCGGCGCCCGCTCTCCTCCGTGAAATCGGCGCACTCGGCGACCAGCGAGGACCTGACCTCCACACCCGCCGCCTCCAGAGCCTCCCGGTATCCGCGCAACCGGCACTGAGCGACGTACATGTCGAGCGGTCCGCTGACGGCCGCGACCGTGGTCCGGCCGCCGTTCAGCAGGTGCGTGACCGCGCCGCGCGCGCCGCCGGTGTTGTCGGCGTCGACGTAGGTGACGCTCTCGTCGCCGGAACGGCGCCCCAGCATGACGGTGGGCAGTCCCGCCTTGGCGAGCAGGTCCGGCAGCGGGTCCTCGGCGCGTACGGACATCAGCAGCACGCCGTCGACCCGGCCGCCCCGCGCGTACTCCACGAAACGCTGCCGCTCGGTGTCCGTACGGACCAGGGTGAGCAGCAACTGCACCGGGGTGTCGGTCAGGGCGTCGCCGACGGCATGGACGATCTCGGTGAAGAACGGCTCCCCGAACAGCCGCCAGTCCGTCTCCGTCATGACCAGCGCGACGGCGTCCGCGCGGTGGCCGGCCAGGGAAC
Organism: Streptomyces sp. WG5; assembly: GCF_049974565.1. Classification (NCBI taxonomy): domain Bacteria; kingdom Bacillati; phylum Actinomycetota; class Actinomycetes; order Kitasatosporales; family Streptomycetaceae; genus Streptomyces; species Streptomyces sp. WG5. The sequence continues at coordinate 1,141 of NZ_JBNGGC010000007.1, forward strand.
GGGCCGCGAGATTCGGTACGTAGCCCAGTTCGGCGATGGCCCGCTGCACGGCGCGGCGTGTCGAATCCCGCACGCCGGCCGCGTTGTTGACGACCCTCGAGACGGTGCCCCGCCCCACACCGGCGAGGGCGGCCACCTCCTCGAGCGTCGGCGTACCGGGACGCTGCCTGACCATGCCCGCCTCCCCCCTACGAGATCATCCGATATTACGGTCAGTCGCTCGGCTTGGTGGGCCGATCGCCAGGCGTCCGGGGCGGGCGGGGGCCGTCGGGTCGTACGAGCACGGCCGGATCGACGGGAGCCGCCGGACCGGTGACGTCCGTGAGGTCCGCGCCCCACGCGGCGGCGCACAGGATGCGGTCGAGCTCCCCGGTGTGGACGGCGGCGCCGAGCCAGGCGCGGGTGAAGCGGCCGGTGTCGGCCGGGAGCAGCCGGCCGAAGGGGTCGCGTGCGCGGTCCGCGGCGGCGGCGTGGAGCTCGGTGAGGAGTTCGGCGGCGGTGGCGAGGCCATGCCGGCGAAGACGCGTGCCGTCGGCGTCCCGGTTCCCCGGGAAGGCGAGCACGCGGCGGCCTCCGGAGGCCGCCTGGTGGACCCGGCGCCGCAGCAGGTGCACGGGTGCCTCGTCGACGGCGGGCGCGGCGGCCGGGGCACCGCTGGGCGCCGGTGCGGCGGGCAGGTCCGCGCGACGGAGCCGGTCGAGACCGAGGTCGAGGCGGCTGCCCGGGTCGGTGGGATGGCTGACGGCCAGGAGCAGAGCGCGGGGCCGCGGGGCCGGCGTGAGCCGGGCGACGACGCGCAGCCGGACGCCCCGGGCGGACGCCAGAAGGCGGAGGTTCTCCCGGTCGGGCAGCGCGGGGTCGTCGTGGGCGGCGGCGAGCCGGAGCGTGCGGCCGCCGCAGTCGGCGACCAGGCACTCGCCCGCTGCCTCACGGACCGTGCCGATGAGCGTGACGTCGAGGAACAGCAGGTCACGGTCGTCCGTCAGGGCGCGGGAGACCTGCTCGGCCACCGGCACCGCCCACAGGCGGTCCAAGGGCTCGGCGTGCCATGCGGCGCCGGTGGCACGCACGGCCCGTACACCCGCGCCCGCACCCAGGCGGCCCGTCGGAGAGACGGTCGCGCCGGACACGGCGAGTCCCGCACGCGACAGCTCACGGTGCGTCAGGGACGTGTCCCCGATGGGCACGGCGCGGTCGGCGGCGCCGGCGGCCCGCCCGGCGCCGCCCGGGGCCACGTCGGAGACCGCGTACAGCCGGCCCGCGGCGTCGGCGGTCCAGGTGACGGCGCCCGCGTATCCGGTCGCGGTGAGGACGGGCTCGGCGAAGAGCCCGTACAGGCGCAGGGACCCGTCCGGGGTGTACGGCCGGCGTACGGTGCCGCGCAGCCCGGCGAGTTCCGGGCCGGTGGCGCCGGGGAGGCGGTGCGCGAGGAGCAGGACGTCGCGGAGGGCGGCGGCGAGATCGGTGAGACGGTAGGCGGGGTTCGCGCTCCGGGCCGCGCGCAACGCGGTGACGACGGCGACCGCACGGCTCGCCGCCCGGGGGAGTCCCGCGAGCCGTGCGGTGTGCGCGGCGTGCAGCAGCTCGGCCTGGAGCACAGCACCGGCACCGTCGGTGCCGGCCTCCAGCACGGCGGCCGCGGCGTCGTACAGGGCGGTCGCGGCGAGACGTTGGCCGGGAGTGGCCGTTTCGGGGGCGGTTTCCACGGGGACGGCCGTCGCGGCGGTGGGGACCGTGGAGGGGACCGCCGGCGCGGTGGGTGACGGCCGGGGAGAGGAGGGCGGTGATGGAGCAGGGTCCCGAGCCGGAGGAGGGGCGGGCGACGGCTGTGCTGAATCCCTGGCCGGTGGCTCAGCGGGCGCTGGCTGTGCTGAGTCCGTGGCAGGTGGCTCCGTCGCCGAGGGCTCCGCGGGATCGGCGACCGGGGCCGCCGACGCCGCGGCGGCACGGTGCAGGCAGCCGGGTGCGAGCAGACAACCGCAGCGGATCTCCCCGGCGCTGGTCACCACCCCACCGGGAGCGTGCAGTTCGAGGTCGGTGTCGTCGTCGACGGCGATGCGCACCACGTCGCCCGCACGCACCGTCGGGCGAGCCGCCACCTTGGCGACGCCCGCGTCGAGCCGCTTGCGCAACCGAGGGGTCAGCGCCGCGACGAGCTCGGCGGTCACCGACGGGGCGACCGGCGGAAGCTGTGGGTTCACGCGATCTTCTCTCCTACCCAGCGGGCGAGTTCGAGCGGACTGAGGGCGGCGACCGGCATACCCGCGGCGACGAGTTGGCCCGCCGTCCCGGTGGAGTACCGGGGGCGGCCCGTGTCGTCGAGGCTCGCGCAGCCCAGGACGTGGCAGCCGGCCCCCACCAGGGCGCGGACCTCGGCGAGCAGTCCGCCCAGCGGGTAGCCCTCGTCGAAGTCGCTGACGACCACGACGAGGGTGCGGGACGGCACGGTGACGAGCTCGCGGGCGTGCCGCAGCCCCGCGGCGATGTGCGTGCCACCGCCCACGCTGACCTCGAGCAGCAGGGACAACGGGTCGTCGACGTGGTCGGTGAGGTCGATGACCTCGGTGGAGAAGGCCAGGAAGTGCGTGGACAGCGTGGGCACTGCGGCCAGTACCGAGGCGGTGAGGGCGGCCCAGACCGTGGACGCCTCCATGGACCCCGACACGTCGGTCACCAGGATCAGCCGCCAGTCGGCGGCCCGTCGGGCGCGGGTACGGAAGACGGGGTGTTCGGGAATGACCCGGACCGTGCCGTCCGGGGCGCGCCGTGCGGAGGGCAGGTTGGCCCGCAGGGTGCGGGGCAGGTCGAGGCCGCCGCCCGGGCGGCGGCTGGGACGCGGCAGGACCGTGCCGTGCAGCGCGGGGCGCAGCCGTGTGGCCAGTTGCCGGGTCAGTTCCTCGACCAGACGCCGTACGAGCGGCCGCAGCGCGGCCAGGCGCGCCTCGGGCAGGCCACCCGCGTGCCGGAGCACGGTGCGCAGCAGGTCCACGGAGGGCCGCACGCTGTCCGGGTCCAGTTCGGCCAGGACGTCCGGCCGGCCCGTCGCGGCCGCGGCCGCGAGGACCTCCTCGCGGATGCCCGGCCCGAACAGCACTGCCAGCTCCTCGGACCACTCACGCACACCCGGATAGGACGCCTCCCGGCCGCCGCCCCCGCCGCTTCGGCCGGGCCCGGTCAGGTCCCCGCGGCTGCCTTCGCCCCGCCCGCTGCCGTACAGCTCGTCCAACGCGGTGGCCAACGAGGCCGCCGACGGGGGCAGCCGGTCGGTACGGCGGCCGAGCACGAGCCGCCAGCGGTCGGCGGGGGCGAGGCGGTGATCGCCGGCGGCGGGCGGTGCGTCGGGGGTGGGTGGTGTGTCGGGGGTCGTGGTGGTGGGCTCGGTGGCCGGTGGTGCGTCGGGGGCTGTGGCGGTGGGGTCGGGTGTGCCGGTCTCACGGGCAGGGAGCGGGGGCGGGGGCAGCAGCCCGAGTCCGCCGAGAGCGGCTCGGGCCGTCAGGTCCGCGCGGGTCCACAGGGCGAGGGCATCGGGGTCCACCTCGCCCGTGTCGGCCGGCCGGCCGATGTCCAGTCGTTCCTCGACGGTGGAGAGGAGCCGGTCGCGGGCGGCCGGGCTGAGCGTGTCGAAGCCGCCCCGCAGCGCCGGCAGCCGGTCGAGGAAGTCCCGGTCGGACAGGTCGCAGACCCGGTCGAGCAGTGGCTGCAGCGCGGGTGCCGCAGACTCCAGCAGCGGGCCGGCGGCCGTCAGCAGCCCGGTCAGCCGGGCGGTGAGAGCGGACCGGGACGCGCGGTCGCTCGCCGCGTCGACCCAGGAGGCGACGCGGCGGCCCAGGACTTCCGCGTCCTCGTGCCCGAGGAGCACCCGGACAGCTCCGGCGGCGCCGCGCATCAGAGGCGAGCCGTCGAACGCCAGCCGGTCCAGGGCGTCGGTCAGCCGGACGCCACCGAGGACGTCCGCCCGGTGGGCGAGCTCCAGCAGGGCGTGCGCGTCCGCCGGGTCCTCGGCCCCGGCGAGACCGTCCACTTGGCGAACCGCGGCGGAGGTGAGGAGTTCGGCCACGGCGGTGGCACGCACCGCACGGCCCTCGTCGGTGCCGAGCGCGGCGATGTGGCCCGCGCGCAACCGGTCGAGCAGAGCCAAACCGGTGAGGAGTTCGGGCAGCGCGGCGGTGCCCGGCAGCACCTCGCCGGCCTCCGCGAGCCGCGCGTCGGTCAGCTCCGGCAGGCCGCACTCCGCCGCCTGCCGGAGTCCCTCCAGCGTCTGCGCGGCCATCGGCCCGCCCTCGTCCCGTTCCGCGCGCCACCGCTCGCGCAGGACCCCCTCGGCGGCCTGGGCCGGAGTGACACCGCGGACGCCGGCCGCTGACAGCATGGCCTCGGTCGCCGGAGTCCACCGCACCTCCCACCGCGTCGTCAGCGACTGCGCACCGCCGGCGCCGACGACTTCCTTTTCCTGTGCGTACGGCACACCGCACACCGTCAGGCGGCGCAGCAGCAGGTCGCGTTCGCGGTCCAGGGCGGAACGCAAGGGGTCCAGTCGCAGATCCCGGGCGGCCGCACCCGGCCCGGTGGGACCTGATCCGGTCGGCACCCGCCCGGTCGGCCCCTGGCCGGTCGCCCCCGGTCCGGCCGGCCCTGGTCCGGTGGTGCCCGGTCCGGGCAGTCCCAGCGCCGACAGTTCGGCCTCGACGGCCGGGACGAGGCCGCTGCGCGGCGCGCCCGGAGCCGGACGGCCGTTGCGCGTCCCGACGAGGACCTGCTCCATCGCCCGGGCGACGGCCCGCCCCCTGCCGTACGGCTCGCCCTGCGCGAGCACCGTCTGCACCGCCTCGACCAACTCCCCCCGGCCCGCCGCGGGCAGCCCGCGCAGCCGGGCCAGGTCCGAGGCCAGCCGGGTGATCTCGCGGGCGTCGGCGGGCCCCGACGGATGTCCGAGGGCGCGCAGTCCCGCACACACGCGTACGGCCGCTCCCGTCAGCGCCTCCTCCAGCGCACCCGGATCGCCCGCCGACCGCAGGACGAGGTGCTGCCATTCCGGGTCCCGGATGCCCGCCGGATAACCGGACCGCTCGTCCAGGAGGGCGTACGTGTACGGGATGAGGGACGTGATCCATCCGGAGCGGTCGGCCACGTGGCCGGGGCGGTCGGCCGGGCCGCGACGGCTGCCGGGGCTGCCGGAGCGGTCCGGCTCGGCCTCGGGCTCGGGCGCTGCGGCCGGGAACACCAGCGCCGGAGCGTGGAAGGCACCCACGACCACCGCGGCACGCGCGCCGTCCGCGGTGGCGGCGGCCAGACGGGAGCGCATCCAGCGCTCACGCCGCAGGTCCAGCTCCGGCACGCCGCCCGACGAGATGGCCTCCTCGCGCAGCGCCCAGCCGGTGAGGAGCGCGGCACGGCGCAACGCCTCCGGCTCGGACCCCGGAGCCGTGGCCTCGACGAGACGGTCCCAGAGGTCCTCGTCGGGACGACCGGTGAGCCGGGCCCGGAGAGCGGCGGTGAGCCCGGAGCAGCCGGAATCCGACGCGGCGGCTGAGGTCACGGACGGCAGGGACGGCGCGGACGGCACGGACGGTGCGGGAGGCGGGGCGGGTGTGCCGGGGCGCCTGGTCTCGTGCCATGCCCGGTCGGCCAACGGCAGGTCGCAGGCGACGACCGGCACGCCGCGCCGGCAGGCCCAGCGCACGGCGGCCAGCTCGGGGGAGAAGTCGGCGAAGGGGTAGAAGGCCGGCCCCCCGCCCTCCTCGGTGGACGCGGCCGCGAGGGCGACCGGGGCTCGCGTCTCCTCGTGGCCCAGCCAGGGCAGCCACTCCTGCATCTCGGCGGGAAGCTCGACCAGCAGGACGTCCGGAGCGGCCCCGTCCAGCAGCCCCGGCACCGCCGCGGCCAGGGACGGGGCGTGATGCCGTACGCCGATGAGGTAGGGCGCCGCGGGAGCGGTGAGCGCGACGACCGCTTCGTCCGGAGACAGGGGCGAGGCGGGGGAGGGGGAGGGCGAGGGGCGGGACACGGAAGTCAGCCCTCCAGGTCCGTGCGCAGGTCCCACAGGGTGCGCCAGGTGGCCGAACCCTGCTCCGCGCGGCGCCGGACCGGGCCGTCCCAGTAACCGCGCAGACGCGCCGCGTCGGCCGGGTCGTCCTTGCGGACCACGCCGAGGAGATGCCCGGGGAGCAGCCCCAGCACGTCGCGGTCGCCCGGGAAGTACGCCGCGGCCAGTCCGAGCGCGCCCGCGACGGACACGGCTTCCGCGGTGCTCATCACCGTGGACGGCCGCTCGACCTCCCAGCCCTCCGCCGAACGGCCCTCGCGCAGGTCGCGGAAGGCGACGACGAGGGCCTCCAGGACAGCCTCGTCGACCCGGAACGGCGCGCCGGACCGTTCGACACAGGCCCGAGCCTGGCTGCGGACCAGCGCCGTCTCCGCATCCAGGTCCGGAATGGGGCCGACCGTCTCGAAGTTGAAGCGCCGCTTGAGCGCGGCGGACATCTCGGAAACGCCCTTGTCGCGCAGGTTGGCGGTGGCGATGAGATTGAAACCGGGCGTGGCGTGCGCCAGGGCGTCGTCGGTGCCCGAGAGCTCGGGGACGGCGATGCGCCGCTCGGAGAGCAGCGAGACCAGGGCGTCCTGCACCTCCGGCAGACACCGGGTCACCTCCTCGACGCGGGCGATGCCGCCCCGGCCCATCGCGGTCAGGACCGGGGAGGGCACGAGTGCCTTCCGGCTGGGCCCCTGGGCCAGCAGCAGGGCGTAGTTCCACCCGTACTTGAGCTGGTCCTCGGTGGTACCCGCCGTGCCCTGGACGACCAGGCCGCTGGTGCCGCACACGGCCGCCGCCAGCAACTCGGACAGCATGGACTTGGCGGTGCCGGGCTCGCCGACGAGCAGCAGGCCGCGCTCGCCGGCGAGGGTGACGACGCACCGCTCGACCAGCGCCCGGTCGCCGACGAACTTGCCCTCCACCACCAGACGGCGCGGCACGCCCTCGGGCGCCAGGGCGTCCTCGGGCAGCCGCAGGGCCCGGCCGTCGCTGCCCATGACGAACGTGACCACGGCCCGGGGGGTGAGCCGCCAGGCCGGCGGGCGGGGCCCGTCGTCGTAGGCGGCGAGGAAGGCCAGCTCGGTGGCGTACCGGTCCTCGGGCGGCACGATCTGGCGGGTGGTGTCGGGGGAGAGGGTGGTGGTCATCGACGGATCTTCCGGTGGACTCGGGCAGTGGTCATGGGCGGGCGTGCGGGTGGTCGCCTGCGCGGTCATCGGCGGCGGCCCTTCCTCGTGGCGCGGGTGGTGAGCTCCTCGTAGCCGGGTGCTTCGCCGGCGCGCACCCGGGCCCAGGCGAGGGCGAACAGCTCGGGCACCGGGAGGAGCGGTACGGCGCGGAGTCCCGCGCGGACGGGATAGAGGCCCTCCTTCCACGTCTCCACCGGCAGGGCGGGCGCCTTGAGGTCGCGCCAGCCGCAGGGCAGGAAGAGGGAGCGGCCGGCGCGGGGCCGCTTGGCCTCCACGACCAGCTCCGTCGCGGCGAGTTCGGCCCGGGCCTTCTTCAGACGACCGGGCTTCCAGCCGGTCCAGCGGGCGCAGTTGCGGTCCGTCGGGTCGGGCAGGGCGAGCAGCTGGAGATAGAGCGCCGCCGCGTCCTCGCCCAGTCCGTGGGCCGCGGCGACCTCGGTGACGAGCGCCGGCACGCTGACCGTGGGGTCCTGCGCCGCTCCGGCGGGCCCTTCGGGTTCGAGGCCGGCGGCGAGGGTCCGGGCCAGCTCGTCGCCGAGAACGGCCCGCAGGGACCGGAGCCCGGAGCCGCGCGAGGCACCCACCAGCCCTTCGAGGAGGCCGAACACGGCGTCGTCCGGGCCGGTGAGGCCGGCCGGGCGCACCAGCACGGTCTCCCTGTCGCTGTGCCAGGGGTGCAGCACGAGCGCCTCACCGACCCGCGTGGTGCCGTCCGCGCCGGCACCCCCGGCGTCGGGCAGTCCGTACAGCTTGCGGAGCTCGGTGGCCGTGGTCCCGCCCTTCTCCGTCCACGAGACGTCCAGCTCGAGCAGCAGCCCCGGGTCGGCGACGCGGCGGCGCAGCGCGGTCAGGCCGTCCGGCAGGGCCGCGCGCAGGGGGTGCCCGTAGGGCAGGGCGTAGGCGAGTGAGGCGAGGGCGGTGACCGCACTGGTCAGGTGGTGGCGTCCGGGCACCGCGGCGGGGTCCTCCGCGACCAGCCGGCCGTCCTTGTCGGGCCGTTGGACGGTGGTGCGGCTGAGCCAGGCGGTGCGGGCCGGATTGAGGACGTCGTCGGCGGACGCGGTCGGAAGGCCGTCGAGAGCGGGCGCCAGGTCCTCGGGCACGCGGACGAAGGAACCGAGACGCTCGGCCCACATCCGGCCCGCGGCGTCCGTGTCGGGCCCGGCCGTCCACAACTGCGCCGGGTCGTCGGGCAGCAGGGCGCCGACGAGTGCCTCCCGGTCAGCGGCGAGGAGCGAGTTCAGCATGCTCCTGCCCGAGTTCAGCTGGCGCGGCTTGAGCCCGATCGTGGTGAGCGCGTCGGCGCCGAGCTGCTCCGGCAGTCCGGCGAGGAGCAGCGTGGCCTGGAGCGGACCCAGGCCCGCGTGCGTCACCGCGGCGAGCGCGGCGGGTGCGTCCGGCTGCCAGGGAGCGGCGCCCTTGTCCCGGATCAGCCGGGTGACGGCGGCGAGGCCGTCGCCCGGGAACGCCGACGCGTGGCGGGTCTCCCTCTCCAGAGTGAAGTGGGCGACGGCCCCGAACGTACCCGTCGGGTCGTGGTCGAAAGCGAGCCAGTTGACGCGGTCGCGACCGTAGTCGACGTTCTGGCAGCCGAGGACGACCACGGTACGACCGTCCCGCCGCAGCACCTGACCCGCGCGCTCCGGCTTGTCGTGCTTGTCGTGCCTCTCGTACGGCTCGCTCAGCATGATCTCCCGCAGGCCGCTCCCGGGCGCGGCCAGCGGCCCTTCGGCGAGTGCTTCGAACAGGAGGAGCAGCGCCTCGCGCTCGTCCTGCGGCACGGTCGGTGCGGCGGCCCGGTAGGCCAGTGGCCGCAGCACCTTCAGGAGGGCAGGCCAGACCATGCCGATACGGGGGATGGCGTGCTCGTCGCTGCGCCATCCGTCGCCGAGGGCGGTGCGGCGGGTGCGGTCGGACACCTGCCTGCCGTCGGCGGGCTTCCCCGAGAGTACGTGGTTCACGGCGCGGATCTGCTGGAGCGCGGTCCACTGGCTGTTGCCCGCCCAGGATCCCCACATGTGGGCCAGACCGTCGGTGGCCGTGCGCAACGTGTGGTCGTCACCGTGCTCGGGACGGTAGTCCGCGAACATACCCTCGGTCCGCTTCCGGTGGTCCGCCGTCGGCTGCTCGACGGGCGGCGTGACGAACCTGGTGACCGAGTCGGCGATCTGGAGGGTCGAGCGGACCAGGGCCGCCACGCCGGTAAGGAGCCGCTCGTCGGTGAGGCCGGGAAGCGACCGGGACACGACCTGCCGTACGACCTCCTCGGCGGTCGGCACAGCGGTCCTGCCGTCGGCGGTCACACCGTCCGGACTGCCGGTCCCACCGCTCGCTCCGCCCTGCCCGCCGACCGGACGCCCGCCCGTTCCCGGACCACCGCCCGTGCCCGGACCACCGGCTGCCCCGCCGGGGCCCTCGGCCGCCCTCACCAGCGCCTGACGCTCGGCCAGCGCCCGCGCCGCGTCGCGCACCAGCCCGGCCGCCCGCTCGTCGGTGAGCGCGCGCAGCAGGGCCGACGCACGCTCGTCACGGGGACGCAGGGCGTGCCAGAAGGCGACCGGCGGCACGAGCGGGGTGCCCGCGGCGAACTCCCCGCCCCGTTCGTTCGCCGTCACCCGGCCGAGCATGCCGGTGCCGCTACCGTCGTCCTGCGCGAACAGGGCGATCCGGCGCCGCGTCCGCGCCACGACGGGCGCGGCGCCCCCGGGCATCCGCAGCGCACCGAGCGGAACGACACGTTCCCCGCGCTCGGAAGCCCGCAGGGTGACGGTGCGGCCGTCGGGCGTTCCGGTGGTCGTCCGGGTCTCGCCGGCCTCGTCCTCGGCCCGCACCCAACGGCCGAGAACGGTGCCGTCCGTGCCGAACGGGCTTTGCTCCAGCCCCGGTCGCAGGGGGAGAACCTCGCACCGGTCCTGCAGCAGCGTCGTGCCGTCCTGGGTGCCGGACCGCAGGAAGGCGGGCAGGGAGGCGCGCCCGTGGGTGCCGGTCGCCGGGTCGTACTCCAGCCACACCTGCTGCCGGCCCTGCCTGCCCTGCCGCCAGTACAGGCTGCCGTCCCCGATGACGGGACGGCTCGCGGGCAGTACGGTGTCGCCGGCGTGCAGGGTGCGCCCGCCGGTGGCCCGGCCGCCGCCGGGCAGCGGAAGGGACGGGGTGCCGGCGCTGTCGCCGCGCCACCCGTGGGTGATCTGCTCACCGGTGAGCGTGACCACCTCGGAGGGCCGGGTGGACCAGTAGCCGCACTGCTTGCCCTCCTGCCACCACATCACGAGAAGTTCCCCGTCGGTGTAGCGGAACTGCGGGCGCCGCCAGCGGTCCAGCTCGGCCGGGAGCCGCAGGTCGTGTTCGAGCAGAACCTCGTCCGGGCCGACGACGACCGCCTTGTGACCCCGGCTCAGGATCAGGCAGGGCCAGGCCTCGTTGACGATCAGTGTGTTGTCGCGGTCCTTGCGTGTCTCGGCGTCGAGCAGCCGCAGGGCGTCGTCCAGGGCGGGCCAGCCCAGTTCGTCGAGGATGCCGGCCCGCAGGGTGCGTCCGAGCAGCGGAGCCGTTTCGTAGGCGGCGGCGCGGGCGACCGCTTCGGGGTTGACCCGGGGAGCCACAGCCCGGAAGGGATGCAGCCGGTGCAGTGCCTCGCGGGCCCCGGGCAGCCCCACCGAGCCGGTGAGTTCCCCGACCGCGGCGTCCAGCCATTCGCGCAGGACGCCGCTCAGCACCCGATGTCCGGCGAGGTGCTCGAGTACCTCGGCCGCCTGCCGGTCCTCGCTCACGGCACCGACGGCCCGCAGCAGCAGGGGACGCAGCCGGGGATCAGCCGCGACGGCGGCCAGATCACGCCGCTCGGGGCTGGTGTCCCGCGCCCAGCGGTCCAGTCCGAGATGGACCTCGGTGCCGGGTTCCGGCAGGGCGAGGGGGACGTTCGCCGCCGCGCAGAGGTCCAGCAGACCGACGTCGGCGCCCCTGTACCGGCGGCCGGTGAACAGGTCGACGGGCCGTCCGTCGGCGCGCAGCCGGGACGCCATCCGCGCCACCAGGTCGAGGGTGGCCGGCGAGGTGCCGCACACCGTCGCGCCGTGCTTGCGGTGGGCGGCCCAACGGCTGAGCCAGTCCGCCGCGTCGACACCGTCGGCCCCGACGACGGGCCCGCCCGTTCGGTCCGTACCGTCTGCCTCGTCTGCCTCGTCCGTCTCGCCGGTCAGCAGCCGGTCGGCGCCGCACTCGGCCAGCAGCGTCAGCCAGAAGTCGTCGCTCTCCACGTCGCGGCCCAGCCCGGCAGGCATGATCTCCAGCAGGCGGGCGCGTACGGCCGGTCGCCGGCCGGCGAGGACGGGCAAGGTGGTCCGGTAGGCGGTCCAGAAGGAGACGGGGGCCCGGACGATGGCGGGCGAGGCGACCAGATCGGCGACCAGGTCGCACTCCGCCTGGACGCGGGACAGCCCGGCCGCCTTGATCAGGACGCGGGCGTCCTGCGGCAGTGACGCGTACGGCGGCACACCGGCCGCGCAGCGCTCCACCGCCAGCTGCCGGAACTGGCCCCATGCCTCGGCGGCGTCCAGCCGGCCGGAGAGGTCCTTCACATGCTGCTTGAGCGCCTTGACCGTCAGTGCCCCGGCGAAGGCGAACTCCAGGAAGACGGCGCGCTGCCGCTCCTCGTCGACCGCGAGCGCGTGCACCCGCTCGGCGTCGCGGGCCTTGCCGAAGAAGGCGGCGGCGTAGGTGGTGTTGTCGTACTGGAGGAAGATGCGGGCGGCCTGCTCGTAGAAGGTGGGCAGGAAGTGCGGCACCGCCCGGCCGAGCCGTTCACCGAGTGCCTCGAAGCCCTCCTTCGCGGTGCCGGGGCGGGACTTGGCCTGCCGCGCGAGCCGCTCGATGTCCTTGACCAGGGCCAGCGCGTGATGTCCGTTGCCCGGGTCGTTGACCAGTGCCCAGGCGGGGAACCCGAGGGTCTCCCGCTTGACCTGCCCGACCTCGGGAGTCTCCGCGTCGCGCACGAGGCCGAGGAAGTCCAGGGCGAGGTCCTCGGCCTCGCCGAGGGTGCCCGGCACCAGCCGGACGACACTGCGGTCGCCCAGAGCGGCATGGGTGTAGGTACGGACGGTGAGGGTGTCGGCGTCCTCCCGGCCGGTGCTGCCCGGCGGCAGGAGGGCACCGGCCTCGAGCAGGGCGGCTGCGGTGGCGTCGTCGTAGGCGGTGGTCCGACGAGTGGCGGGCGTGGTGTCGTCGTGCGCGGTGGTTCCGCCCGGCGGAATGGCGGCTCCGGCCTGCGCGAGGGTGGCTCCGCCCGGTGTGGCGGCGGCCCCGTCGGTTGCCATGGTGGTGGTCCCGTTCACGGTGCTCACGCCGCCCGCTCCTCGTCCTCGATGTCACGTCCGGCGTACAGCGCGGCAGCCATGCGCATGCCCTCCGACCAGGCCACCGGCCCGATCCCGCCGAGCTTCAGCACGCGCCCGGCGCTGTCGGTCCACACCAGGGGACCGGTCTCCGTCTCCTCGTAGCCGTCGTAGTCGCCGACCCAGACGCGGGCCTCGACGCTCCGGGCCCTCTCCCGTACGGAGCAGACGGCGTAACCGCCGCGCACGCGGTAACCGAGCTGGGTGACCCGCCCGTGCAGGAAACGCAGTTCCTTGAAGGCACCGCCCGCGTACTCCTCGACCGAGGTGCTCTCGGCGTCGAGCGCGGCGGGACGGTGCCAGACCTCGCGGAAGAGCTGCTGGGCACGCTGCTCGACGCCGAGTTCGACGGCGAACTCCCGCAGTTCCCCCAGGTCTTCGAGGAGCACCGGGTGCGGGAGACGTACGAGGTCGGGGGAGATGCGCACGGTGTCCCCGTCGAGGTCGACGAGACCGAGGCCGCGGTCGGGGTCGGCGTCCCGCAGGAACCCCGCGACCTCGCCGTCGGCGCCGGTGACGACGAGGTCGCGCAGGGCGGACCGCCAGGCCGGGTCGGGCCATACCCGGGTGAGCACGGCGAGGGGGACGGGCAGTGACCGCACCATCCACCGCTCCACGTCGGTCAGACACCGGCGTTCGTGCCGCTCCAGCCACTCGGTGAGCCGGCGCAGCCCCACCACGGCGGGATCGTCCGCCAGTTTGGCCGGCACCGACTTGAGCCGTCGTCCGGCGGCGTTGCGGCACACCACCTTCCCGTCGTCCAGGGCCACCTCGTAGTCCCCGGCCGTCACCCACCCCATGGGTACCTCCCCGCACCGCGGTGATCAAGTGCTGGAAACCATAGGCCAGCCCACTGACAACGCTGCGGGCGCAGGGGACGGCCGGCGTACGGGCGCCGTGCCGTCAGTCGTCCAGGCGGACCGGCATCAGCAGGGAGAAGGCCGTCTCGTCGTCCGTCCGGCGGACCGCGAGGGGGGCCGTGGAGGTGCCGCACTCCAGGATCAGCCGGTCCCGGTCTCCGGCGGCGAGCGCGTCCAGCAGGAATTCGCGGTTGACGGCGACGTGGTTCCGGTCGTCGTCACCGTCCTCGCACACGGTCACCGTGCCGTCGTCGGTGACCCTGAGCACACTGATCTCGTGCGACGGGCCGTCCTTCTCGTGCGCCCCGCCCGCGCGGACGGGGCCGGTCTCCAGTGCCCTCCGGAACGCCGGCACATCGACGAGGGCACGTCGCCCGGAGGGCAGTTGGACCAGACGGCGGTAGTCCGGGAAGTCGTACGCGAGGCACTGCCCGGCCGCCTGACGGTCCCCTGCCTCCAGCGCCACGCGGTCGCCGTCCACGGTGAGGGCGACGGGCTCGTCACCGCTCAGCAGCGCGCGCATCGCGTCGGCCAGCGGGACGGGCACGATGACCTGTACGCGCGGTCCGCCGTGCCCGGCGGTACCGGTCCGCGCGACCGCCAACCGGTACCGGTCGGTGGCCACGAGGTGGAGCGCGTCGCCCTCCGCGTCGAAGAGGACTCCGCCGAGCATGGGCAGTTCGGGGTCGCCACCGGTGGCGAAGCGGACCGAGTCCAGCGCGGCGGCCAGTTCGGGCGCGGAGACGGACATCCGGACGGTGGCGGTACGCGGTGCAGCGGTCATGGGGGTCTCCCTGTGGTCGAGTAGCGTTCGGAGTGCGGAGAACTCGCTGCGGGCATCGGCCAGCCCCAGTTCGAGACGGCGCAGGTGCGCCTGGAGGAGCCCGCGCACCAGATCCGTGTCCGCGCTCGACCAGCCGGCCAGGACCAGCCGGATGTCGGCCAACGGCATGCCGGCCCGTCGCAACCGGGCGAGCAGCCGGGCCTCGTCGAGCTGCCCGGGGTCGTACCAGCGGTAGCCACTCACCGGATCCACCCAGGCGGGGACCAGCACTCCGGCACGGTCGTAGAACCGCAGGGCGCTCACGCCCAGCCCGCTGTCGCGGGCCATCTCCCCGATGCTGCGCATCTCGCTCTCCACGTCCGCAACCCTGATCCCTTGACCAGGTCGAGGGTCAATCCCGGCCCGGCCCGGCCCTCCCCGGCCCAGCCCTCCCCTCCCCGGCCGGGTCCGGCCATGCCTGCCCCGAGCGGCGGCTCCACGGAGCGCCCCGGCCCGGTGTCCGCCCGCCGTCTGCCATTCTTGCGCCGTGCACAAGCCCAGCGCCGTCACGCCCGACGCCCCCGGGACGATACGGGCGCCGCTCCTCACGCAGGAGTGGCTCGACCTCGCGTTCGTCCACTGGGCCGTCGAGCCCGCCACCGTGGCGGGGCTCATGCCGCGGGGCACCGTTCCCGACACGCACGACGGGCTCACGTACGTCGGTCTCGTCGCCTTCCGGATGCACCGGGCCGGCTGGCTGGGGCTGCCCGGGGTGCCGTACTTCGGCTCGTTCCCGGAGACCAACGTGCGGCTGTACTCGGTGGACGCGCACGGACGGCGCGGCGTGGTCTTCCGGTCGATGGACGCCTCGCGGCTCCTGCCCGTGGTGATGGGCCGCGTCGGCTTCCGGCTGCCCTACCTGTGGTCCCGCATGTCCGTCCGCACCGTCGGCGACACCGTGACCTACACCAGTTCCCGCCGCTGGCCCGGCCCGCGCGGCGCCTACAGCCGCATCACCGTACGGCCCGGCGAACGCATCGACGAGCCCACCGGGCTGGAGCACTTCCTCACCGCCCGCTGGGGCATGCACAACGCGTTCTTCGGCGGTGCGGCGTATCTGCCCAACCAGCATCCCCGCTGGCCCCTGTACCGCGCCGAGCTCCTCGCCTGCGACGAGGACCTGGTCGCGAGCGCCGGGATCCCGGCCCCCGCCGACGCCCCGGTCAGCGTCCTGTACTCACCGGGCGTCGCGGTCCGCCTCGGCCGCCCGGCCCGCACCGGACGCCGTTGACCGTACGCGGCGCGTGCCCGTTGTCGCCCTCACCACCGTCGCCTTCGTCACCAGGGGGTGCCACCGTGGCAGGGAGCGCCGTCGATGGCGGGAGGGAGACGCGGCGTACGGGCCCACCCTCACCCCCTCTGATGAAAACGATTATCATCGTGTACCTTGCCTCGTGTTCAGGACCATGAGGAAGAAGCGAGGGCACCGATGCCGGCCTCACCGTCGAGATTCGTCCGACGCTGGATCACCGCGGCGATAGTGGGTTCCGTCCTGGTCGGATGCGGCACATCCACCGAACCCGCGGAGGGGGACAAGGCCGCGAAGGCCGACGCCAGGACCGACGTCACGGTGGAACCCATCAAGGCGACACGGCAGTTGACCGACGCGAACGGCGTCACGATCTCGCTGGAGCGGGAACCCGAGAGGATCGTCTGCCTGTTCGGGCTCTGCGACGACATCCTGACCGAGCTGGGCATCGTCCCCACGGCCACGAACAACGCTCTCCTGGCTCACCCCGACTTCCTGGGGAAGGAGCGGGCGGCCGAGATCGACGTCATCCCCGGCGGGTTCATCGCCCCCGAGGTGGAGGCGATCCTCTCCCACAAGCCCGATCTCGTGATCGGCCTCGAGGACACCCACGGCAAGCTGGCCCCCGCCCTGAAGGGCGCCACCACGTTCTGGGCCATGCAGCCCGAGAAGTGGCAGGACAGCGTCGGCTATCTGCGCGACGTCGCCGCGCTCACCGGCCGCACCGCCGAGGGCGAGAAGGCCGAGAGGGCCTTCCGGGCCAAGCTCGCCGGCGCCGAGCGGGCCAGGAGCGACAAGACCGCGCTCGTCATCTTCGGCAGTGACGAGAACTTCGGCGTCGCCACCCCGGGGACGGACGTGACCGCCGGACTGTTTCCCAAGCTGGCCGACTATCCCTGGACATCTCGTGGCGTGGAGGGCAGTTACAGCCTCGAAGAGATCCTCGCGCGCGACGTCGACGTGCTGTTCGTCGAGACGATCAGCTTCGGCGAGCCGGACGGCAAGCTGTCGGAGAAGCTCGCGAAGAACCCGCTGTGGGGCAAAATCCCGGCCGTGCGCAACGGCGACGTCCACGAGGTGAACTCCGAGGTGTGGGCCAAGGGACGGGGCACCCGCTCGCTCGGCATCGTCCTCGACGAGGCCACGGCCGCGCTGCGATGAGAGAGCCGACCGCCCGGGCCGCGGCCGAGGACGCGACGTCGGGCGGGGGGCGGCGGTCCGTACGGTCCCCGCGCGACCCGCGCGCGAGCAGGGCCGGCAGGCGGTGGCAGCTACTCGTCGTGAGCGTGCTGCTGGTCGCGGCGTCCGTGTGCATGCTGAGCCTGGGCACGCCCTACGTTCCGCTGCACCGCCTTCCCGGAGCACTGCGGGACGCGGACGGCACGCTCGCCGGGATCGTCGTCACCGAACTCCGCGTCCCACGGCTGGTGCTGGCGCTGCTCGCCGGTGCCTGCCTGGGCGCGGCGGGCCTCGTGCTGCAGGAGGCGCTGCGCAACCCGCTCGCCGTCCCCGAGATGCTGGGCGTGTCCTCCGGGGCCGCGCTCGGGGTCGCCGCGCCCCTGGTGCTGGCGGTATCCGTCCCCGCCGTCGCCCAGCCCCTCCTGGCCATCGGCGGCGCCGCGTTCGGCGGCGCGCTCACACTGCTGGCCGCCGGACTGGGGCGAAGCCCGTCCGCGGTACTGCTCACCGGGGCCGCGGTCGCCGCCGCCCTGCAGGCCGCGCTGCTCGTGCTCATGGTCATGGCCGATCAGATGGACCTCCAGTTGATCTACCGGTACCTGCTCGGTTCGCTCTCCGCCCGTACCTGGGACGACGTCGCCGGGCTGTGGCCGTGGCTGCTCGTCGCGGTGCCCGCACTCGTGCTGTGCGCGCCGGTGCTCTCGGTACTGCGACTGGGGGACGAGGACGCCGAGGCGCTGGGCGTCCGCGTGCACCGGGCCCGGTTCGCCGCGCTGGCGATCGCGGTCCTGCTGATCGCGCCCGTGACGGCCGTGTGCGGACCGGTGGCATGGGTCGGTTTCCTCGCCCCGCATCTGGCCCGACGGCTCGACCCGACGGCGGACGCCGTGCGCTGGCTGCCCTGGTCGGCCGCGTGGGGTGCCGTGGTGGTGGCCGTCGCCGACGTACCGGCCCGGCTGGCACTGGCACCGGTGGAGACACCTGTCGGCGCCTGGACGTCCCTGTTCGGCGTGCCCGTCGGGGTCGCTCTGCTCCGCTCGGGAAGGCGGAGACCGAAGGCTCCCCGTCCGGCGGCGGGCTCCGAGGCCGCCCGCCCGGACCGGCGGGTCGCGCCGGCCGCGTCGCAGGAGGGAGCCCGGTGAGCCGGGGTTCCGGAGGAGGGATCGTGGTGAGCCGGCGTTTCGGAGTGCTCCTCCTGCTCCTCGTCGTGTGTGCCTGCGGCGGACTGCTGGCCGGCCGCGGCATGTCCCCGGCCGTGGTCCGGGAGGTCATCGGCGGGGGCGGCGACGCGACGGAGCGGCACATTCTGCTGCAACTCCGCCTGCCCCGCCTGCTGGTGTCCCTCGGCGCGGGGGCCTGCCTCGGCGTGGCGGGCCTGATCCTCCAGTCCGCCCTGCGCAACCCGCTCGCCGGACCCGAGGTCACCGGTGTGACCCCGGGCGCGGTCCTGGGCGCCGTCACCGCGACCGGCCTCGGACTGGCGGGCTGGGAATCGCCTCTCGCCGTCGTCGTCGCCGCGTGTCTGGGCGGGTTCGCCGGAGCCGCGCTGATGTGGCTGCTCGCGGGCCGTGGCGGGGGCGATCCCGCGCAGACCGCCGTGCACGGGGTGCTGGTGTCGGCGGTGCTCGGCGGGCTCACCGCCATGGTGCTGCTGGTCGCACCGGGACAGCTCGGCAGTGTCGTGCAGTGGCTCGTCGGCACGACGGAGGGGCGGGTGTGGCAGCACTGGCACCTGCTGTGGCCGTGGGCGCTGGCCTGGGGCGCACTGGCCTGGCTGCTGGCCGGGCCGCTGACCCTGCTGCGCTGCGGCGACGAGATCGCCGGTGCGGCCGGGCTGTCCGCCGTGCGTGCCCGGACCCTTGCCCTGGTGTGCGCCGTGGCACTGACGGCGAGCGCGGTGGCCGCGGTGGGCGCGCTTGGCTTCGTCGGGCTGCTTGTACCGCACCTGGCCCTCGCGGTGTTCGGCGCGGACCTGCGGGTGACGCTGCCCGGTGCCGCCCTCGTGGGGGCCGCCGTGGTGAGCGGGGCGGACGCGACGGCCCAGCTGATGTCGCGGCTGCTGGCCCTCGTGCTGGACACCGAACGGTTCACGCTGCCGGTCGGGGCGCTCACCACGTGTATCGGAGCGGTGCTGCTGCTGGTCGTCGTACGCCGGGCACCGAGCCGAACGTTCTGATGTCGACGAAGGACAGAACATGACCGAACCCGTGGGTATCCGTGCCGAGGGAGTCCACTTCGGCTACCCCGGCCGCCCCGTGCTGCGCGGTGTCGACGTGACCGTCGAACCCGGCGAGCTGACCGCCCTCATCGGCCTCAACGGCTGCGGCAAGTCGACCCTGCTGAGGCTGGCCGCCGGCCTGCTGCGGCCGGGCCAGGGGCGTGTCCTGCTCGGCAGCGACGACGTCGCCGGCCTCTCCCGACGCGCCACCGCGCGGCGGGTCGCGCTGCTGCACCAGTCGGCCCCGGCCGTCCCCGGCATGACCGTCCGGCACCTCGTCCGGCAGGGGCGGTACGCGGCGCGCGGCCCGCTCGGCATGCTGCGCGAGGGCGACGACCCCGTCGTACGGCGCGCGCTGCGCGACGTCGGGGTGGAGGAGTGGGCCGACCGGGACGTGGACGCGCTGTCGGGCGGTGAACGGCAGCGCGTCCGGCTCGCGATGGCGCTGGCCCAGGACACCCGCGTCCTGCTGCTCGACGAGCCGACCACGTACCTGGACCTGCATCACCAACTCGACGTGCTGCAGACCGTGGTGCGCCTGCGTGAGGAGCGCGGCCTCACCGTCGTGATGGTGCTGCACGACCTGGCCCACGCGGCCCGGTTCGCCGAGCGGATCGTCGCGCTGCGGGACGGCCGCGTGGTGGCGGACGGGACACCGAAGGACGTGGTCACCCCCGGGCTGCTCGCCGATGTGCTCAACGTCGCGGGCAGGGTCGGCCGGGACCCCGAGGGCGGCTGGCCGGTGTGTTACCCGGACCGCCCCCTCCCGGGCCCGGGGCATGAGAATGACATTCGATAGATTCCGCTCCGGGGGGCCGCCGACCTGCTGCCCGGGCGCGGTACCGCCTGGCTGCGCTGTGACGGCGAGGGCCGACAGGTCCGGCTGGAGTCCCGCGCGGCCGCTCCCGGAGACGTCACCTCGGCCCACGTCCGTCGAACCCACCGTCACCGCACGGCGCACGAGCTCCCACTACGGCCACCGCGCCCGGCCGTTGACGCTGCTGGACACCGGGTACGCCGCCGCGCCGTGGCTGGCGGCACGCTCCCTGAGCGTGCCGCGGGCCACAGCCGACCTCGACGGGCTCGCCGAGAACCCTCTCGCCGCCGTCCGCCTCGTGCCGTCCGAGACGCCACGCCACACCGCCGGCGCCCCTGCGTCCAGCGACCTGTCGGCCCGCCGCAGCGCCCGGCCCCCGCTGGGGGGCGCCCCGCTCCGGGACGCCCTGCGGACGGTGCCGGCCGCCGCCGTGGAGGCGAGCGCCGGTGAGCTCGCCCGGTGCGCCGCCGTCGGGGAACCACCACCCGGACCCGTCGCGCCGGCGCCCGACGGCACACCGCGGCGCCTCCTCGCGGGGGACGCCCGGCCCACACGCGCCGCCCGGGCCGCCGGCCGGTCCCGGAGCGCGGACGCGGGCGCCGTGCCGCTCGGTCACGGCTGCCCGACGGAGGCGGATGCCCCGCGGATCCGCCGCGCCCACCTGTGCGCGGGCTCGGCCGTGCACAGGGCTCACGTGACCGCCGGCCGGCACGGTCCGGCGAGCCGCCCCGTCGGCTCCTGGCAGCAGCGGGCCGACCTCGGTGCCGCACCCGGCGCGGACTGGAGCGTCCACGGCCCGGCCCTCGGCACCACCCACTCAGGAGGGGGAACCCCGTGATCGTCCACCCAGAGCTGCGGCGTGCCGCACGGCACGCGCAGCGCCCCCTGCTCGCGGCGACCCTCCTGCAGGGAGCCGTCACCCTCGCCCACCTCGCGCAGGCCGTGCTGCTCGCGATCGCCCTCGCCGACGTGGCCCGGGGCGACACGGACCGGCTATTGCCGCTCCTCGGGGGAGTACTCGGCGTCGTCGCCGCCCGCGCGGGGCTCGGCCACTGGCAACGGCGCACCGCCACCCGTGCCGGGGCGCGGGTCAGGGTGCGACTGCGGGACGAACTCCTCGCCCACCTCGGACGGCTCGGACCGGCGTACCTGACCACCGCGCGTGCCGGAGCCGTACGCGCCACCCTCGTCGACGGGGTCGAGGGCGTCGACGCCTACGTCTCCCGGTACCTGCCGCAGCTCCTCGTCACCGTCGCCGTGCCGCCGCTGCTCCTCGCCGTCCTGGCCGCCGTCGAACCGGTCGCCCTGCTCGGCCTCGTACCCGCCCTGCTGCTCGGCCTGCTCGGTCCACGCGCCTGGGACCGGCTCCTGGCCGAGCGCGGCAAGGAACACTGGGACACCTACGAAGGCCTGGCCGCCGACTACCTCGAAGCACTGCAGGGCATGCCCGCACTACGGGCCGCGGGCGCCGTCGGACGCACCCGCGAGCGACTGGAGGAACGCTCCGCGGCGCTGCACCGGGCGACCGTCGCCAAGCTCCGCGTGTCACTGGTCGACACCGGCCTCACGGACCTGGCCATCCAGGGCGGCACCGTGGCCGCCGCCCTGCTCGCCTGCTGGTCGGCCGTCACCGGTACCGCCACGCCCACCGGCACCTACCTGGTGCTGCTCCTGGCCTCCGAGTGCTTCAGGCCCGTACGCGACCTGTCCCGGGAATGGCACGCCGGATACCTGGGCGCGTCGGCGGCGGACGGACTCGCCGCACTGCGCACCGCCGACCCCGAGGTCTCCGATCCCCACGTCCGCGACCCGGCGCCGGAGCGGGCGCACTGGCCGGATCCGCCGCGCATACGCTTCGAACACGTGGAGTTCGGATACGACGGAGCCGACGGGCCGGTCCTCCGCGACGTCACCTTCACCGCCGAGGCGGGGCGCACCACCGCCGTCGTCGGGCCCTCCGGTGCCGGAAAATCCACGCTGCTCGCCCTGCTCCTGCGCCACCGCGACCCGCAGCGGGGCCGGATCACCGTCGACGGCCGCGACGTGGCCGGTTACGGACTCGACTCGCTGCGGCAGGGCATAGCCGTCGTCTCGCAGGAGACCTACCTCTTCCACGCCTCCATCGCCGCCAACCTGCGCCTGGCACGGCCGGACGCCACGGACGAGGAACTGGCCCACGCGGCACGGGCGGCTGGCATCCACGACGAGATCACCGCCCTCCCCGACGGCTACGCCACCCTGCTCGGCGAACGGGGCGCCACCCTGTCCGGCGGACAACGCCAGCGCCTCGCCCTCGCCCGGGCCCTGCTCGCCGACGCCCGGGTACTCGTCCTCGACGAGGCCACGAGCGCGGTCGACGAACGCCGGGAGGCCCACATCGTCCGGGAACTGCTCGACGCCGCCGGAGACCGGACCGTCCTGCTGGTCGCCCATCGGATCGCCGCCGTCCGGCACGCCGACCGCATCGTCGTCCTCGACGGTGGTCGCGTGGACGCCGTCGGGGAGCACGCCGCCCTCGTGGCCGCCGGAGGCGTCTACGCGGAGCTCGTCAAGGCCGGTCACACCGAGGAAGAGGGGCTCACCGCATGAGCAGCACCGTCGGCACCACCACCGCGGTGACGCCGGGCGGCACCACCGACGCGTCCGTGCCCCCACGGGGCTCACTGCGCGCCCTGCTGCCCGCCCTCACCGGGCACCGGGTCATGGCGGCCCGCACCTGCGCCGCCGCGCTCGCCGAACAGGGCTCACTGGTCGCGCTGCTGACGCTGGCCGCGCACAGCGTCGGAACAGCCGTCATCGAAGAGCGGGCCCCCTCGCCCGGTACGGTCACCGCGCTGATCGCGCTCGTCCTCGTACGCTCCCTGATGACCTGGCGCGAGATGGATCTCTCGCACGACCTGGCCTACCGGGTGCTGGCCGAACTGCGCGTGCGGATCTTCGACGGGCTCGCCCGCAGCGCCCCCGCCCGGGTGGCCGGCCGCCGCAGTGGGGACCTGGCCGCCACCGCGCTGGCCGACGTGGAGGCGCTGGAGTTCTTCTACGCGCACACCACGGCCCAACTCCTCGCATCCGGCGTGGTGTTCACCGGCGGTGCCGTCACACTGGCGGCGGTGGAGCCGTGGCTCCTGGCGGCGGTGCTGCCCTGCGCCGCGCTCCTGACCGTGGCACCCTTCGCCGACGCGCGTGGACGCGCCACGCGCGGGGCCCGCACCAGGGCGGAGGCCGCGAAGCTCTCGGCCGACACCGTGGAGACCATCGACGGCCTGCGTGAACTGCTCGCATTCGGAGGGCTCGCCGAGCGGCGCCGCCGCCTCGCCGAGCAGGGCCGGCGGGTGGGTGCGGCACAGCGGGCCGAGGCCACCTGGGAGGCCATGGCCGCAGCCGTCCGCGATCTGCTCATCGTGCTCGCGGTCCTCGGCGTGGTGCTCGCGGCCGCGCAGTCCGTGAACTCAGGGCGGCTGCACGGCGCATGGGCCCCGGCCGTCATGACGCTGGCCCTGGCGGTGCTGGGCCCGGTCGCCGAGTCGGCCAGGTCGCTGAGCCAGGCCGTGGGGCTGCGCGCCGCGGCCGCCCGCGTCGACGCGGCCGTGAAGGCCCCCGCGTCGGCCCCGCCACCCGCCGCCGTCCGTCGGCTTCCCCCGGGCCCGCTGGGTGTCCGACTGCACGGGGTGCGCTTCGACTACGGGGGCGGGCCCGTACTCGACGGAGTCGACCTGACGGTTCCCGCCGGGCAGACGCTCGCCCTGGTCGGTGTCTCGGGGGCCGGCAAGTCGACCTGCGCCCACCTGCTGGCCCGCTTCTGGGACCCGTCCGTGGGAGCCGTCCAGCTGGTGCCCCGTGACGGCGACCCCGTCGACCTCCGCGACGTGGCGGACGCCGAACTGCGCCGTGCCGTCGCCGTCGTGGGGCAGGAGACGCCCCTCTTCCACGGCACCCTCGCGGAGAACCTGCGCCTCGCCGCACCGGACGCGGACGACGAGGTCCTCGCCGAAACCGCCCGGGTCTGCGGCGTGGACGGGATCGCCGCCCTGGACTCACTCGTCGGGGAGCGCGGTTCCACGCTCTCCGGCGGCCAGCGGGCCCGTGTCGCTCTGGCCCGCGCCCTGCTGGCCCGGCCGAGGGTCCTCGTGCTGGACGAGACCACGGCCCACCTGGACAACGCCGGCGACGCCCGGCTCGCCACCGCGCTCGCCGGAGGCGATCGGACGACCGTCGTCATCGCCCACCGCCCCGCCACCATCCGCCGTGCGGACCGTATCGCCGTCCTGGAATCCGGCCGCGTGGTGGAGGAGGGCACCTGGGACGACCTGACCACCCGCCCGGGCGGCGCGCTCAACCGCGTGCTGACCGTTACGCCGTCCCCAGGGTGAGGCCGTCGCCGGCGACCGTCGATGACGCCGAGGCCGGTGAATGGATCCGTTCAGGGTGCGGATCCGGATGATCGGGTCCGCACGTCTTTGTGAACTGGCGCGAGATGTGACCACCACGCGGACTCACATCGTCCCCCGAGCGTTCTGCTGTCCTCGTGGACGCCGACGGGGAATTCCCCAAAGCCAGGGTCGTCATCCACGAATTATCTGCCTCGCCGGCACGCCTTGCGGACCACCGCATTCGGAGGATACTGAGATGGGGCGGGCTGCGCGGTATGCCGGTCCGAGGGAGGCCATTGCCACTGTCGCAGCGGCAATGAAAAAGCAAGTGAACCGCGGCAGTTCAATTGCGGAGAAAGTGTCATGCATGGGCAAGTGCGGGCAGTCATCGACAACGAGCCGATCGCGATGATCAAGGTGGGCGTCTACCGTGATCGGTCTCTCATCGGCAAGGCCTATACCGACGACGAGGGGCGATACAGCGCTGATGTTTCCGAGGGGGAATTGGTCACCGTGAAGTTCGATACACACCATTCGCTCACCAATGCCGAAGACTGGCATCCGTCGGTGGTCGCCAATGTGGTCGCTGACGACAGGATTCCATTGGACCGCCTTCTGCTCAAAACTGGTCATGGTGCAGACGCGGAATCGGCCGTAGATGCTCTCAGTGGGTATCTGTTCGCTGCGGAATGGGAGGATGACGACTACGCCCGAACGGCAGAATCCCGCCTGTCAGGACTGAAGCAGACCAGTGAGGTGCTCCAGGGAATCCAGCGAAAGCTCCAGGAGTACTTCAGGGCGAAGACCTGAGGGTGCCGAATAGTTCTTCGACCGCTCGGCGACGGTGCGGTCGCGGGCGGGGGTCAGGGTGCCGTCGGCGATGAGCACGGCGTCCTCGGCGAACCGCTTGCGGGGGCCCGGCAGGGCCCGGTCCTCCAGCGGGAGGCTCCACAGCCGGCCCTTGCGGACCGCGTCCTCGCCCTGCGTTCGCAGAGCAGGCGCGCACCAGTCCCGGACCGGCAGCCGGTTCGGAGTGGATCCGGAGTTACGGGACACGAGGCGCTCGCACGGTGAAGCACTTGACGCCCCAGGCTTGACGCCCCAGGGGAGTGAGTGGTTGAGTACTCACATGAAGACGGAACGCCGCCAACTGTCCACAGCCGAAGAACGCCGGGAGACGGTGTTGCGCACGGCCATCGGGGCGTTCGCGGCCCGGGGGTACTTCGGGACCACCACCACCGAGGTGGCGAAGGCCGCCGGCATCTCGCAGGCCTACGTCTACCGCCTCTTCCCCAACAAGGAGGCGCTGTTCACCGCGGTCGTCGACCACTGCTTCGTCCGGGTCCGCGCCGCCCTCGAAGGCGGTGCGGCGAACGCGGGAGGCGCTGCCCCCGAAGTGGTCCTCGACTCGATGGGTGACGCCTATGCCCGCTTGATCAGCGACAACGACCTCATGCTCGTCCAGTTGCACGCCCAGGCGGCTGCCGTCTCCGAGCCGGCGATCAGGGAGGCGGTGCGGGCGGGGTACGCCCGCACCGTCGAGTACGTCCGCGGCGCCTCGGGGGGCAGCGAGCAGCAGGTCCAGCAGTTCTTCGCCGTCGGCATGCTCTGCCACCTGCTGGTCTCCATCGACGCCGAGTCGGTCTCCGCACCCTGGACCCGCACCCTGGCCGCCGGGATCACGCACTACTGACTCGCTCTTCGGCAGGCGGCCCCGTGTCGGCGTACCCGGTGGCCGCTTTCCTTGGTCCGGAGAGTGAGTGTTCAACCACACAGTCATTCTGCAGTGCACCCTTCTCTCGACACCGAACCGAAACCGAGAACGAAAACCGAGGTCCGCCATGGCCAGCAAGCCCTACCTGACCGGTCACTACGCTCCCGTCACCGACGAGACCACCGCGGCCGAGCTGACCGTCGAAGGCACCCTGCCGCCCGAACTGACCGGCCGTCTGATCCGCAACAGCCACAACCCCAAGCCCGGCATCACCCCGACCCACTGGTTCAAGGGCAGCGGCATGGTGCACGGCGTACGGCTGCGCGAGGGCCGCGCCGAGTGGTACCGCAACCGCTGGGTCCACACGCCCGCCCTGGACGGTGCCCCCTACATGACCGACCAGGGACCCGACCTGACGGCCAGCACGGCCGGCACGCACGTCATCGAGCACGGCGGGCGGCTCCTGGCCCTGTCGGAGGCGGCGCTGCCCTTCGAGCTGACGGCCGACCTGGAGACGGTGGGCGCCTATGACTTCGGCGGCAAGCTCACCTCCGCCATGACCGCCCACCCCAAGGAGGACCCGGCCAGTGGCGAGCTGCACTTCTTCTCCTCCTCCCCGTTCCCCCCGTACCTGATCCACCACGTTGCCTCCGCCGACGGCCAGGTACTGGACAGCCAGGAAGTACCCGGAGCGAGCGCCGCGCTGAAGCACGACTTCGCGATCACCGAGCACTACGTCGTCTTCCTCGAGGGCTCGGTCACCTTCGACCCCGGCGAACACTCCGGAATCCCCTACGGCTGGAGTGACGCGCAGGCCTCGCGCATCGCCGTCATGCCGCGCGGAACGGGCGGCGCCCGGCAGACCCGCTGGTTCGAGATCGGCCAGGGCTACGGCATGCACTTCGCCAACGCCTACGAGGACGCCCACGGGCACATCGTCGTCGAGGGCCCCACCGTGGGCCGCGAGGGCTGGCAGCGCTCCTGGAACTGGTGGGTCGGAGCCGAGGACCGGGGCGCCGAGCCGAACTCCGGCTCCCGCAGCCGCCGCTGGACCGTCGACCTGGCCGCAGGCACCGTCCGGGAACAGCAGACCGACGACCTCACGGTGGAGTTTCCCACCATCAACGACCGCTTCACCGGCAGCGAGCACCGCTTCCAGTACGCGCTGTCGTTCCCCGACGACCGGGGGATCGGCAACCACACCCTGGTGAAGTACGACCGCTCCACCGGCGCCCGCCAGCTGCTGCCCTTCGGCACCGGCCACCTGCCCAGCGAGGCGGTCTTCGTCCAGGCGGAAGGCACCACCGGCGAGGACGAGGGATACCTCATGACCATCGTGAGCGACCTCAACGCCGACGCGTCCCGGATGGTCGTCCTCGACGCCTCCGACCTCACCGTGCCCCCGGTCGCCACGATCCACCTCCCCCGGCGGGTGCCCGCGACGATCCACGGTTCGTGGATCCCGGACGCCGCCCTCTGACCCGCCCAGCACTCGCCGACGCACACGACACCGACACCGACACGTGACAAGGAGCTCTCCCATGTACGACTCCCCCACCCCCTCTTCCGCCGGCACCGTCACCACCGAGGCGGTGCTGCCCGGCATCGTCGACCCGGACGGCATCCAGGTCCGCACCCGGCCCGTCCGCCCGGCCGGCCCCGGGCAGGTGGTGCTGGCGATGGAGGCCGCCGGAATATCCTTCGCCGAGCAGCAGATGCGCCGCGGAAAGTACTTCGACCAGCCGCCCTTCCCCTTCGTCCCCGGCTACGACCTCGTCGGACGGGCCGTCGACGTGGGAGAGGGCGTACCCGGCGAACTGCTGGGGCGGCGCTTCGCGGTCCTCACCAAGACCGGGGCCTGGGCCGGCCACGTCACCGTCGACGCCGGTGACCTGAGCGCGGTGCCCGAGTCCGTCGACTCCGCCGAGGCGGAGACCTTCGTGGTCAACGGCATCACCGCCTGGCAGATGCTTCACCGCATCGCGAAGATCCGGCACGGCCAGACCGTCCTCGTGCACGGCGCCAACGGCGGGGTGGGCTCCACCCTCGTCCAGCTCGCCCGCATCGCCGGTGCCCGGGTCGTCGGCACCGCCTCGGCCAAGCACCACGACGCCGTCCGGGCGCTGGGCGCCGTCCCCGTCGACTACCGCGCCCCCGACCTGGAGGGCCGACTGCGCGGGCACGCTCCGCGCGGCTACGACGCGGTGTTCGACCACGTCGGAGGCGAGGGCATCGTCGTCTCCTACCGCCTGCTCGCCCCCAAGGGCACCCTCGTCGCCTACGGCACCGCATCGACCCGCGACGTCCAGGGCTCGTCGAAGGCGCCGGTCCTCAAGCTGTTCGCCCGCCTGATGGTCTGGAACGCGCTCCCCAATGGCAAGAGCGCCCACTTCTACAACATCTGGGCCGGACGGCGCAGGCTCGACACCTTCCGCGCCACGCTGCAAGCCGACCTGGGGCACGTCTTCGACCTGCTGGCCGAGGGCGAACTCGTCCCCCAAGTCGCCGCGCGCCTCCCGCTCACCGAGGTCGGCGAAGCGGTGCGGCTGGCGGAATCCGGCACCGTGGTGGGCAAGGTCGTCCTGGTGCCGTAGACCCAGCTCGGCTGAGTGCGTCAACGGGCGCTCCGCCGCACGCCACGAACACGCCGTCTGCGGGGAGCAGGACGTTTCTACGAAGCGGTCGCAGTGGTTCCCGCACGCTCGATGCGGGCGACGATCTCCTCGGCCACCCGGTCGAGGTCGGCGTCGACGACGAGGCGGACGTGACCCGACGGATCGCGGTGGAAGGTGGTGACACCCTCGTCGTCGACGGTGACCGTACCGGGCTCGGTCTCGTACAGATCGGGGCGGAGCATCGACAGGGCGGTGATCGGGTCGTGCGGGACGCTCCAGCCCTCGCCGGTGAAGCCGGTCCAGGCGTCGATCTCGCGGGCGAGCGCGACGCCGTAGGGGCCGGCCGCGCGGATGCGCTCGATGCCGTCGCGGCCGATCCGCACCCGACGGGTGGTCTCGATGCCGGTGATCACGGTGGGGATGCCGGCGGCGAAGACCTCGCGGGCGGCGGTGACGTCGCTGACGATGTTGTGCTCGGGCTCGGCATCCGGCCCGAAGTGGCCGCCCATGAGGTAGAGCGTGCGGACGGCTTCGGCGAAGCCCGGCGCGTGGGCGAGGGCGCGGGCCAGGTTGGCCTGCGGGGCGATGCCCATGACGTCGAGCTCGCCGGGGCGGGCGAGGACGGCCTGGGCGAGGAAGCGGTCGGCGGGCACGCCGTCGCGTACGGGCTCCGTCTCCAGGTCGGTGAAGGCGCGGCCCTCGTGTCCGGCCCACCACACCTCCTTGCCGGAGAGGGTGTCCTCGGCGCCCGGCACCACCGTCAGCTCGTGCCCGGCGAGGGCGGCGAGGCGGTGGGCGAGGCGGGCGCGCAGCAGGGTGTCGCCGTAGACGGTGGTGACGGCCTCGACCCGGACGTCGGCAGGCGAGCCGAGCAGCACGCCGAGGGCGAGCGCGTCGTCGACGTCGCTGCCGATGTCGGTGTCGAGGAGGACGTGGTGGAGCGGGGTGGTCATGCGTGGGGTCCTTACTCGGGCCGTTACTTGAGGCCGCTGCTCGCGATGGACTGGGTGAAGTGGCGCTGCAGTCGCAGCAGGACGGCCAGCGGGATGACGGTGAGGACGACGGCGGCCGCGAAGACCTGCCCGTAGTCGACGACCATCTGGCCCTGGAGCGTGCCGAGCGCGATGGGGCCGAGCTGCTTGGACGGTTCGGTGCCGATCAGCAGGGGCCACATGTACGACTGCCACTGGAAGGTGAAGAGGGTGAGGCCCGCGCCGATCAGCGCGGGGCGCGACAGCGGCAGGTGGATGCGCGTGAACACGCCCCACCAGCTGAGGCCGTCGATGCGGGCGGCCTCGACGAGTTCCTTCGGTACGGCGAGGAAGAACTGGCGCAGCAGGAAGATGGCCAGGCCGTTCCCGATGCCGGGCAGGATCAGGCCCGCGTACGTGTTCTGCAGGTTCCAGTCGCGGAACAGGGACGACAGCGGGATCGCGATCGCGTCGAACGGAATCATGAAGCTGAGCAGGATCACGGCGAAGACCAGGCCGCGCCCCGGGAACTCGAAGACCGACAGGCCGAACGCGGCGCTCGCCGAGACCAGCAGCCCGAGCGAGACGGTGACGGCCGCGACCAGCACCGAGTTGAGCACGGCGCGTCCGAACTCACCCTGGAACAGGGTGACGTAGTTGTGCAGTGTCGCGTCGGTGGGGACCAGGGAGCGCCAGGACAGCTCGTCGAGGCTTCCGAGGACGTGGGAGCCGGGGCGAAGGGAGCCCGCGAGGACCCACAGCAGCGGCAGCGCGAACAGCACGCCGATCACGACGGCGGCGATCGCCGGCATGTGCCGGGCCGCGGAGGGACGGCGGCCCGTCGAGCGGTGAGGCGTCGTCATGGCTACTCCTCCTCCTTGCCCTGCATCAGCCGGTACTGGACGGCGACGACGGCGAGGGTGAGTGCGACGAGCAGCACCACCTCGGCCTGGGCGTAGTGGATGTCGCCGACGCTGTAGGCCCGGCGGAAGACGTCGTACATGAGCAGGTTGGTGGAGCCCTCGGGGCCGCCGCCGGTGAGCAGCTGGACCGGTGCGAACACCAGGAAGTTGGAGACGGTGTCGGCGACGAGGACGAAGGCGAGCGGGCGGCGCAGCAGGGGCAGCGTGACGTGCACGAAGCGCTGCCAGGCGTTCGCGCCGTCCATGGCGGCTGCGTCGTACGTCTCCTGCGGGATGTCCTGGAGCCCGGCGATGAGGAACGTCATCCAGTAGCCGACGCCGACCCAGCTCATCAGCACGATCAGCGCGTACAGCGCCTGCGTCGGGCTGGTGAGGAACGGCTGGGAGGGCAGGCCGAAGACACCCAGGAGCGCGTTGAGCGGGCCCTCGGGGCGGTAGAGGATGCCGAAGATCACGGCGGAGACGGCGGGCGGCACCGCGATCGGCGCGAAGACGAGCGACCGCCAGAACCGGGCGCCCGAGAAGCGCCGGTTGAACAGGACGGCGAGGCCGAGCGCGCACAGCACCTGGAGCGGGTTGACGATCACGCTGAAGAGCAGGGTGACGCGCACGCTCTGCCAGAACTGCGGGTCGCCGAAGAGGTCGCCGTAGTTGTCGAGGCCGACGAAGCGGGTGACGCCGTCGACGAGGCTGTGGTGGCGCAGGCTGTCGACGACGGCGAGTCCGGCGGGCAGCAGCCGCAGGACGAGCAGCGCGAGCAGGGCCGGGGCCAGGAAGGCGAGCGCGGTGCGGGCCTGGGAGCGGGTGCGGCGGCGCACGGCGGGCTTCGGGCCGGTGGGGAGCCCGGGGGTGTCCGGGGGCCGGGTGGTACGCGTCATCGCAGTCGCTCCCAGGTGCGCACCAGTTCGTCCGAGGCCTTGGTGAGCCGGGGCTCCGCGGGCGAGCCGTTGCGGATGTCGGAGAAGGCGGAGGCCAGGACGGTCTCGAACTGGGTGTAGCCGACGGAACGCGGGCGGCTGACGGCCGTGTGCTCCAGTTCGTGCCGCATGATCGCGGCGACTCCCTCGGTCGACCGCGTGGCCTGCTCGTCCAGGCGCGCGGCGTACGCGTCGAAGGCGGCGCGGTGGGCCGGGATCAGCGGGGACGCGGCGACCGTGGCGAGGCTGCCCGCGGTGGTCAGCGAGGCGTACTCCATGAACTTCAGGCCCACCTCCTGGCGGCCGCTGTACGGGTTGAGGCCCCAGGACCAGGAGTCGGTCGGGGTGACCGGACGGCCGCCCTCGAAGTACGGCTGCGGAGCCGTACCCCAGGCGAACTCCTTCAGCCCGGCGAAGGCACCCAGGTTCCACGGGCCGCCGACGAAGAACGGCACCTTGCCCGAGGTGAAGAAGGACGCCAGCTGGAAGGAGGTGACGCCGCGCGGGGAGAGGCCGTCCGCGAACAGCTCGTGGTACCAGCGCATCGCCTTCGCCCAGCCGTCCGTCGTGACGGCGGGCGAGAGCATGTCCTCGCCCGTGATGCCGGAGCCGCCGCCGAGGGACTCGACCAGCGGCTGCAGGCCGTAGTACGCGTCCGTCTGCTCCAGGACCAGGGCGTACTCGCAGCCCGCCCGCTTCATGGCACGGCGCCCGGCATCGACGATCCTCTCCCAGGTCCAGCGCTCGGCGGGGTCCGCGGACGGGACGCCGACGCCCGCCTTCTTCAGCAGGTCGGCGTTGTAGAAGAGGTACTGGGTGGAGGTCCACACCGGAAGGGCGCGCAGGGTGCCGTCCCAGGAGCTGATCCCGTACTGCTCCGTCGTGACGGCCGCGCGGGCCCGCCGGCCGACGCCGTTCAGGTCGGTGAGGAAGCCCCGGGCGCTGAGCGCGGGGACGCGCGGCTGATCGACGCAGTACACGTCGATGGCCGAGTCCTTCGCGGACAGCCGCAGCTGAAGGACGTCGTTGAGCTGTGCGGGCGGCACGGCGGTGTACGCGACCCGCAGCCCCGGGTGCGCTTTCTCGAAGCCCCGGATGACCGGCCGGAACGTCTCCGGGGTTTCGGGGCCGAGGAACCGCACGGTCCGGCCGGGGTCTCCGGACACGTCGGAGGTGCACCCCGTGAGGGCCGCGCCGGAGGCGGTGGCGGCGAGGGCCGCGGCGAGCAGCGTTCTGCGGCTGAGCGGGCGCGCGGCGCCCGGGGAGCGGTTCACGGCGACCACTCTGCATCGGGTGGAGCCCCGGGAAGGGGTGCTATGACCATCACATGTCCAAATCGTTTTGCATTACGGGTGGCGAGGAGAGCGCAGACAGGCGTAGGTGTGCATGGTTGCTCCGCACCTTGATGGCGAGCACGATACAAAACGTTTTGCGTTCTGGGTAGGGTGACACCGACCACGGCGCCGCACGGGCGCCGCCGACGACCGGGAGACGGATGTGCACGGCTCGGGCCGCGTCAAGATCGTGGATGTGGCGGCCGCCGCCGGGGTCAGCGTGACGACGGTGTCGCATGTGATCAGCGGCCGCCGCCCGGTGTCGGCGACCACCCGCGCCCGGGTCGAGGACGCCGTGCGCCGCCTCGGTTACCAGGCCGACCCGTCGGCGCGCGGCCTGCGCACCCAGCGCACCGACACCATCGGGCTCGTCGTCCCGGACATCACCAACCCGTTCAACACCGAGCTGGCCGCCGGCATCCAGGCCGTCGCCTACGCCCGCGGCCTACTGACGGTGGTGTGCGAGGCGCCCATGACGGACGGTCCGAAACTCCCGTCGGTGCTGAGTCAGTTGACCGCGCGACGGCTCGACGGCATCGTGCTCGGGCGGTTCGGCGCACAGCGCGCGGACCTCGACCGGATCGCCGGCTCCGGGGCCGGTCTGGTCCGCCTCGGCACCCGGATCGCCGACGGTCCCGGCGATGTGGTGCGCGGCGCCGAGACCGAGGGCATGCGGGACCTGGTCCGGTATCTCGTGGGCGAGCGCGGCTACCGGCGGATCGGCTTCATCGGCGGCGAGGCGGGCGTCGAGCCGGGCGGCGAGCGCTACGAGGGGTATCGGCAGGCGCTCACCGAGGCGGGGCGGACCCTGCCGGAGGAACTGGCCGTGTGGACGGGCTTCACACGGGAGGGCGGGCGCGCCGGGGCGGCCCTCCTCCTCGACGCGGCCGAGCCGCCGGACGCCGTGGTGTGCGCCAACGACCTGATCGCGATCGGGGTGCTGGACGTCGCGCGTGAGCGGGGGCTCGACGTGCCGGGGCGGCTGGCCGTCACCGGGTACGACGACATCGACGCGGCGTCGATGGTCTCCCCCGCGCTGACGACGGTCGTCAACCCGGCGCGGGAGATCGGCCGTTCGGCGGCCCGGCTGCTCATCGACCGGCTCGACGGGGACAAGGGGCCCGCGCGGGAAGTCGTGCTGACGCATCAGGTGGTACGGCGTGCCTCGGCGTGAACCCGGCCAGTGGCGCGGCACGGTCCGGCGGCGAGAGCAGTCCTGCCGGGGCATGGCGGGAGCACGCCGAGCACGTCGGTGTCGCACCGGACGGCCCGTGTTCCGTGACGCGGCCGGGAACCATGCTGGCCCTGGACGAGCTCGCCCTCGAACGCGCGCGGCGGCCGTACGACCTGCGCCACGCAGGTACTCCTTCCGGCCGGCCTCCGGCGGCGGTCCCGCCGAGTGCGCGCGCCGGGCAGGGCAGAGCATTCAGGTGCTCTTCCGCTACTACGCCGGGGACCTTGCCGAGGCACGTCATCATGCGAACCGGCTCGTCGAGGAGTCCATGCTGCCGTGGGACGAGCGCGGAGGCGATGCTGCTGCGCGTCGGTCCGGGCCCGGTCCGGGAATGCCCCGGAACAGCTGGTCGGAGGTGGGAGACGGGTGGGACGCATCAGGAGTGAGGTCGAGATTCGCCCCGCGACTCAGGGTGAGTGTCACGAGGGCGCCCGACCAGGCGACTTGCCTGGTCAGGCGTCACAAGGGCTTGTCCGGGTCCCTAGAAGAAGCCCAGCTTCCTCGCGGAGTACGAGACCAGGAGGTTCTTCGTCTGCTGGTAGTGCTCCAGCATCATCTTGTGGTTCTCCCGGCCGATCCCCGACTGCTTGTATCCGCCGAAGGCGGCATGCGCGGAGTTTGATGCAGCTCCGTACCGGCGACGTTGGACGCTCAGAAGAATCCGAGCTTCTTCGGCGAGTAGCTGACGAGAAGGTTCTTGGTCCATTGATAGTGGTCCAGCATCATGCGGTGGTTCTCGCGGCCGATACCCGACTGCTTGACCCCGCCAAATGCAGCGTGCGCCGGATACGCGTGATAGCAGTTGGTCCAGACACGCCCCGCCTGGAGTGCGCGGCCCGCTCGGTAGGCGGTGTTCATGTCGCGGGTCCACACCCCGGCGCCGAGGCCGTACAGGGTGTCGTTGGCGGTCTTGATCGCGTCGTCGAAGTCGTTGAACGGCGTGACCGACACGACCGGGCCGAAGATCTCCTCCTGGAAGATCCGCATGCGGTTGTGGCCCTCGAAGATCGTGGGCTGCACGTAGTAGCCGCCCTTCAACTCGCCGTCGTGCTCGACGCGTTCGCCACCGGTGAGTACCTTGGCGCCCTCCTGCCGGCCGATGTCCAGGTAGGAGAGGATCTTCTCCAGCTGGTCGTTGGACGCCTGGGCGCCGATCATCGTGTCGGTGTCCAGGGGATGCCCCGGCCTGATCATCTCGGTGCGGGCGACGGCGGCCTCCATGAACTCGGCGTAGGCGCCGCGCTGGACCAGCGCGCGGGACGGGCAGGTGCACACCTCGCCCTGGTTGAGCGCGAACATCGTGAAGCCCTCGAGCGCCTTGTCGCGGAAGTCGTCGTCCCGCGCCCAGACATCCTCGAAGAAGATGTTCGGTGACTTGCCACCCAGCTCCAGCGTGACCGGCTTGATGTTCTCCGAGGCGTACTGCATGATCAGCCGCCCCGTGGTGGTCTCCCCGGTGAACGCCACCTTCGCCACCCGCGGGCTGGACGCGAGCGGTTTGCCCGCCTCCGCGCCGAAGCCGTTGACGACGTTCAGGACGCCGGGCGGCAGCAGGTCCGCGACCAGGCTCAGCCAGTAGTGGATCGACGCCGGGGTCTGCTCGGCGGGCTTCAGGACCACGGCGTTGCCGGCGGCGAGGGCGGGGGCCAGCTTCCAGGTCGCCATCAGGATCGGGAAGTTCCACGGGATGATCTGCGCGACCACACCCAGCGGCTCGTGGAAGTGGTACGCCACGGTGTCGTCGTCGAGCTCGCCGAGCGAACCCTCCTGCGCGCGGATCGCGCCCGCGAAGTAGCGGAAGTGGTCGATGGCGAGCGGGATGTCGGCCGCCAGTGTCTCGCGCACCGGCTTGCCGTTCTCCCAGGTCTCGGCGACCGCCAGGCGCTCCAGGTTCGCCTCCATACGGTCGGCGATCTTCAGCAGGATGCCGGAACGCTCCGTCACCGACGTGCGGCCCCAGCCCGGAGCGGCCTCGTGAGCGGCGTCGAGCGCCCGCTCCACATCCTCCGCCGTACCGCGCGCGACCTCCGTGAACGGCCGGCCGTTCACGGGTGACGGGTTCTCGAAGTACTGCCCGCGCGCGGGCCGCACGTACTCGCCGCCGATGAAGTGGTCGTAGCGCGACTGATAGGAGACGATCGCGCCCTCGGTGCCGGGCGCCGCGTAACGGGTCATCCTGTCTGCCTCCCTCGTCCAGCGCTGCCCGCCGTTGGACAGCTCTGCGCGCGAGGCTAGGCAGCGGGACGTTGCAGGGACGTTGCGTGCGCGGCGGTCACCGACCACAGGCGGGAACCGCGCCCGTGACCCGTCGGCCGGCGGTCACCACGCGTGAGGTGCCGCCGCCAGTTCGGACTCCAGCGCGGCGAGCCGGGACCGGACCGCCGGCGTGGGCCGGACCGCGGCCAGCGCACGCCACACGTCGAGATCGTCCTCGCCCCAGGGTGCGTGCGCCCAGTCGGCCAGCAGGTCGGGATCGCGGCAGGCGATCAGCGCGGCGCGCAGACCGTCGGCGAGCCGGTGCCTGAGCCGTACCACCGCCGGAGCCCGGGACCCGGGCAGCAGCGGGCCGGCGTACGCCGCCACGGCCCCCGTGACCGCACCGGCACGCAGGCGACGCTCGACGACGGTGGCGTCGGTCTCGACGGGCAGCGTGAGCCGGTACGGTCGGGACGCCAGCCGGCCGGGCCCCAGGATCCCCCGCAGCCGGGCCAGTTCGGCACGGAGGGTCACCGGCGGCACCGACTCGTCCTCGTACAGCGCGCACAGCAGCTCGTCACCGGTCAGGCCCTCCGGGTGGTGGGCCAGCAGCACGACGATCTCGCTGTGCCGCCGGCTCAGCCGTACTCTGCGACCGCCTCCGCGCAGCAGGGCCTCGTCACGGCCCAGCGCGGTCAGCTCGGCCGCCTCGGCCGGGGGCTGCTCCGGGGTGAGCAGCGCCAACTGTGACTCGGCGGCACGCGCGACCGCCTGGACAAAGCCCAGGCTGTGAGGGTGCGCCAGATCGTCCCCGCCGGTGATGTCCACTGCGCCGAGTACCCGCCCGGTGCGGGGGTCGTGCACCGGAGCCGCCGCGCACGTCCACGGCTGGACCCGCCGTATGAAGTGCTCCGCCGAGAAGACCTGGACCGGCCGTCCGACGGCCACCGCCGTGCCCGGCGCGTTCGTCCCGACCGCGGACTCCGCCCACCGGGCACCCGGCACGAAGTTCATCCGTCCGGCCCGGCGCCGGGTGGCCGGATGCCCTTCGACCCACAGCAGCCTGCCGTGCGCGTCGCACACCGCGAGCAGGTGATCGCAGTCGGCGGCGAACGTGCCCAGGAGTTCGCGGATCAGCGGCATCACCCGCGCCAGCGGATGCTCGGCCCGAAAGGCGCCGAGGTCACTGTCCGTGAGCTCCACGCTCGCGGTGCCGTCCGGGCCGACACCCGCCCGGACCGACCGCCGCCACGACTCCGCCACCACGGCACGCACGGGCCGCGGCACCGTCCCTGCCTCGGTGAACGTCGCATGTGCGCGCCGCAGTGTGCGCGCGCGTTCGACGGGATCGTCCCCCGATTCCAGAGCCAGCCATGAATCAGGCAACTCGGCCTCCCCGGGCGGTGATGCTGACGGTGATGCGCTGCGGACATCGTCACTCCGCCCCCACGCGCGGACAACCTCTCGGGCCAGCCGGATCACCCCGGACGCGGGGCCCGCCGGCGGTCAGGCGAAGTTGACCAGTCTGATGTAGCGGGTCCAGTCCCACAGGGGCCCCGGGTCGGTATGGTCACTGCCGGGTACCTCATGATGGGCGATGATGTGCGCGCGGTCCTTGGGGATGCCGTACGCGGTACAGATCGCCGCGGTGAGCCGGGCCGACTGTTCGTACAGGGCGTTGGTGAAGTATGCGGGCCGGTCCACCCACCCTTCATGTTCGATGCCGATGCTGCGGGTGTTGTAGTCCCAGTTCCCCGCGTGCCAGGCGATGTCCGCCTCACGCACGCACTGCGCCACGTGCCCGTCGGAGGAGCGGACGACGTAGTGCGCGGACACCTGTTTCTGCGGATTGCGGAAGATGGAGAGGGTGTCGGCGTATGTTTCCTGTGTGACGTGGACGACCACGCGGTCGACGGGGTAGGCCGTGGGACGGCTCGACCGGGTGTAGTTGGACGTACTCGCCGGCTGCCACTCGGCGGAGGGGTAGTCGACGGCCCGGGGCCGGGCGGCGGCCCGTGGGGAGGAGAGCAGGGCGTAGGGGACGGCGGCGAGCGCGGCGCCCGTCAGGAGCCGGCGCCTGGTCGGAACCGGTGCTGTCCTTTTCCTTTCCATGGGGGACTGCCTTTCGTCGGTGGGCCCTCGAGCCCTGTGGGGGTGCAGGGTGCTCCGCTGCGCGACGTTGCAGGGAAGGAGAACGCGATGCGGACGTTCGCCGCCCTCCGGACGAGGAACATCCGCGCGAATCACCGTACGGGCAGCGGGGGTTGCGCAGAAGGGCGCCGCGCCGTTCCGTGGACAGCCGCCGCCTTGTGGACACCGCGCTCACTCGATCGAGTGGCCTGGGTGCGAAGCGGGGCTGTTCGGGCGCTCAGGGTCGAGGCCGGTTCCGCCACCGCCACCGCCGCCGGTGCCGGGCTCGGGGGCCGGGTTCGCCTCCCTGCGGCCATGGCGGCGGGCTCGGGTTTGCCTCGCGGCGGTCACCGGTTCGGGTCGTTGCCTCGCTGCGGTACCGGATCCAGGCTCGGTTCGTAGCCGTAGCCGTAGCCGTAGCCGTAGCCGTAGCCGTAGCCGTAGCCGTAGCCGGAGCCGGTCCGGTCAGGCCCGCTCCGCCACTACCGCCGGGTCGTCCAGGACAGCGCGCACAACCGAGTGTGCGGCGCCGAGCAGCGGTCCCTGAGGGCCGAGCTCCGACACGGAGACCGGGCAGGCCGGACCCGCCGTCCGCCGGGCCAGTTCGTCCCGCAGCGACGGCAGCAGCCAGGGCGCGAGTCCGGCCAGCGCGCCGCCCAGCACCACGCTCTCGGGGTCGAGCAGGTTGACCGCCCCGGTCAGCGCGATGCCGAGCGCCGTGCCTGCGTCGCGCAGGGCACGTCGTACGGCCTCGTCGCCCTCGGCGGCACGCCCCGCCAGCAGCCCGACGCGATCCGCGCCCGGCTCCACGCCCGCCGCGCGCAGTACCGCCTTCTCACCGGCGTACTGCTCCAGGCACCCGCGCCCGCCACACGCGCACTCCGGCCCGTCGGGACTGACCGGCATGTGCCCGAGCTCGCCGGCGAATCCCCGGGTACCGCGCAGCAAGCGCCCGTCGACGACCACGGCCGCACCGATGCCGATCTCCGCCGAGACGTGCAGGAAGTCCCGTGGGGTGCCTTCGCCGAGCCACAGTTCGGCCAGCGCGCCGAAGTTGGCCTCGTTGTTCACGGTCAACGGCAGGTCCGCGGGCAGCAGTGCGCCCAGATCCGCGTCGTGCCAGTCCAGGTTCGGCGCGCGTACGACGGTACGGGCGTCCCGCGCCACGAGACCGGGCACGGCGACCGCGAGCCCGGCCGGCCACAGCCCCTCGGCCTCCGTCTCCGAGACGACCTGCCGCACCAGGCCGGTGAGCTGCTCGATCACCGGCTCGAGCGAGCGGCCCCGATTGCTGCCGTACCGCACGGCTCGCGACCGCACCTGGCCACGCAGGTCGACCGCGCAGACCGCGAGGTGGTCGACGCCGACCTCCGCCCCGATGCCGGCCGGGCCCTTCGCGCTGACAGCGAGCGCCGACCCGGGACGCCCCACCCGGCCGGGGCGCTCGGGACCCAGTTCCTCCAGCAGGCCCGAGCGGATGAGCTCGTCCACGAGCGTGGACACCGCCGCACGCGTCAGCCCGATCCGTGAGGCCACGGCTGCCCGGGACAGCGGCCCCTCGGCGCTGACGGTGTGCATCACCCGGGCGAGGTTGCGACGGCGCATCCCCTGCTGGGTGTCCGGCAGCGCGCGCCCGGGGCGGGCCGGGTGTGCTTCGTGTGGCGGTGCGGTCATGCCTCCGTCAGCCCCTGGTCTGTCATCGGTCGGTCGTCGACCGGTCGGTCATCGGTCTGTTCCCCGGTCGGTCCCATCCTCGGCCATGTACCGCGTGGGCGCGGGCCCGCCGGACGTACGTCGCCTCCGACCGTGCCCGGCGGCCGCCGCGGGGCACCGCCGGAGGACAGCCGGGAACGTCCACGGATGACGCCCCCCGGGCGGCCTGGCTCGGGACGCTCCGCGACGACGAGCGTCCGGTCGCGGGCCCTTCGGCTGTCCTCCGTCGGCGCGTGCCGGGCGCGTTTCCACGGCGGACGTCTCCATGGCCGGTGAACGTGATCGCGGTCCGGGCACACCTCCGGCCGGTGTGCGCAGCTCGCCGATCACGTCGACATGCCCCGGCGACGCCCCGCGCCCCGCAGGAGCGGCCCGTGACGGTGCCCGTTGCTGGCGTCGCCCGCGTGAACACGTCCTCAGCGGGAGTCCGCGTTCCGTTCCAGCAACGGTGCCGCGTCGGAGAGTACCCCGGTGATCCTGGTCAGTGTCGCCTCGTCCCGTTCCACGGCGTCGAGTACCGGCCCGGCGGCCGTGTTCCAGCGCCGGGCGACCGCCGCCGCGTCCTCGCCGGTCAGCAGGCCGGCCGCCTGCGCCGCGGCGCCGAGGGCGACGAGTTCCCTGGCCTCGGGGATCTGGACAGGACGCCCCGACAGCCGTCGTACGGTCTGCTGCCAGGCAGTCCCGCGTGCGCCGCCGCCGATCAGCAGCAGTGGCGCGGACGGGTCCGCGTCGGCGTCGAGGACCAGGTCGAGCGCGCCGAGCAGCGAGTGGACGGCGCCGTCGTACGCCGCCTGGAGCAGCTGGCCGGCGGTGGTGTCGTGCCGCAGGCCGTGCAGGAGGCCGGAGGAGTGCGGCAGGTTCGGCGTGCGTTCGCCGTCCAGGTAGGGCAGGAGCGTGATGCCGGTGCCGGGCTCGACGGCTTCCCGGTCCACGCCCAGCAGGGCCGCGACGCGGTCGACGGCGAGTGTGCAGTTGAGGGTGCAGGCCAGCGGCAGCCAGTCGCCGCGGGCGTCGGCGAAGCCCGCCACGGTGCCGGTCGGGTCGGCGGGGCGTCGTTGCGAAACGGCGTACACGGTGCCGGACGTTCCGAGGCTCATCACCGGTACACCGGGACGCAGCCCCAGACCCAGCGCGGCTGCCGCGTTGTCGCCGGTCCCGGCGGCGACCAGGGTGCCCCTGGAGAACGGCAGGTCGTGGCCGTCGCGCACGGTGCCGGCCACCTCCCCGGGCCGGACCACTCGGGGCAGCAGTGCCGGATCGAGCCCCACACGCGCGAGGATCTCCTCGTCGTACGCCTCGGTGCCGGACGCCCACCATCCGGTGCCGGACGCGTCGCCTCGATCGGTGGTGCCCTCGCCGGTGAGGCGCTCGGTGAGGTAGTCGTGGGGGAGGCGTACGGCCTTCGCCGAGCGTGCTGCCTCCGGCTCGTGCTCGGCCAGCCAGGCCCACTTGGTCACCGTGAACGAGACGCTGGGCACGCTGCCCGTGCGCTCCGCCCAGGACTTGGGGCCGCCCAGTTCCTCGATGAGACGACGGGCCTGCGGGGCGGAGCGCACGTCGTTCCACAACAGGGCCGGACGCACCGGGTCGCCGTGGGCGTCCAGCGTGACGAGTCCGTGCTGCTGCCCGCCGATCGACACCGCGGCGGCCTCACGCGCGGCGTCACCGCACTGGTGCAGGGCCTCGCGCAGCGCGTCCCACCACTGACGCGGATCGCTCTCGCGCCCGGCTCCGGTGGACACGACGTGGGGGGCCTGGCCGCTTGCCACGACCCGGCCGGTGGCCGCGTCGACGACCAGCGCCTTGGTGGACTGGGTGGACGTGTCCACGCCGACGACGAGCGGACCCTCGGCTGCTGACATCGGACTTCTCCCTCTTCCGCGGCTCTGCGGCATCTGACTGGACTTGCCTGGACGTACCTGCGCTGAGCAGGGGTTTCGCGGTTCCTCGGTCCTCGTGACTCGGACGTCACTCCTTCGGGGACGCCTTGTCTCTTCCCAGGACCGTGTGTGCATACTAATTTGTAAAGCGCCATGACGAAATAGTCGGTGGCAAGTGATCGGCAGCGAGCGAGGAGCCACGGAATGAACTACCAGCCCACTCCCGAGGACAGGTTCACGTTCGGTTTGTGGACGGTCGGTTGGCAGGGTCGGGACCCCTTCGGTGACGCCACCCGCCGGGCGCTGGACCCGGCGGAGTCGGTGCGGCGCCTGGCCGAGCTGGGCGCCTACGGGGTCACGTTCCACGACGACGACCTGATCCCGTTCGGGTCGAGCGACACCGAGCGCGAGGAGCACGTCAAGCGGTTCCGGCAGGCGTTGGACGCGACGGGCATGAAGGTGCCGATGGCGACGACGAACCTGTTCACGCATCCGGTGTTCAAGGACGGCGCGTTCACCGCGAACGACCGGGACGTGCGCCGGTACGCCCTGCGCAAGACGATCCGCAACATCGATCTCGCGGTGGAGCTGGGCGCGAGCGTCTACGTCGCCTGGGGCGGCCGGGAGGGCGCGGAGTCCGGCGCGGC
The DNA here is from genome assembly GCF_049974565.1 of Streptomyces sp. WG5. NCBI lineage: Bacteria > Bacillati > Actinomycetota > Actinomycetes > Kitasatosporales > Streptomycetaceae > Streptomyces > Streptomyces sp. WG5. The sequence continues at coordinate 43,542 of NZ_JBNGGC010000007.1, forward strand.
CAAGGACGTGCGGGACGCGCTGGACCGCATGAAGGAGGCCTTCGACCTGCTCGGCGAGTACGTCACCGAGCAGGGCTACGACCTGAAGTTCGCGATCGAGCCCAAGCCGAACGAGCCGCGCGGTGACATCCTGCTGCCGACGGTGGGCCATGCCCTGGCGTTCATCGAGCGGCTGGAGCGGCCGGAGCTGTACGGCGTGAACCCGGAGGTCGGCCACGAGCAGATGGCGGGGCTGAACTTCCCCCACGGGATCGCGCAGGCGCTGTGGGCGGGCAAGCTCTTCCACATCGACCTCAACGGCCAGTCGGGCATCAAGTACGACCAGGACCTCCGGTTCGGTGCGGGCGACCTGCGGGCCGCGTTCTGGCTCGTGGACCTGCTGGAGAGGGCCGGATACGCGGGGCCGCGGCACTTCGACTTCAAGCCGCCGCGGACCGAGGACCTCGACGGGGTGTGGGCGTCGGCGGCGGGCTGCATGCGCAACTACCTGATCCTCAAGGACCGGGCTGCCGCCTTCCGCGCGGACCCGCAGGTGCAGGAGGCCCTCGCCGCGGCTCGGTTGGACGAACTGGCCCGTCCGACCGCGGAGGACGGTCTCGCGGCGCTGCTGGCCGACCCGACCGCCTTCGACACGTTCGACGTGGACGCGGCCGCTGCCCGCGGCATGGCCTTCGAACACCTCGACCAGCTCGCCATGGACCACCTCCTCGGCGCCCGCTGAGCGGTCCGGCCTCGGTGCGAAGGCTCCGGCCCCCTCCGGTTCACGGACGCTGTTGATGCATCCCGTCGCATGACGCCGAGCGGAGCGGCGGTCCCCGGCGACGCGCCGCGTGCGCGCTGTCTCGCCGGGGCCCCCGCTCCGACCGAGGTCCCAGGGCAGGTGCCCGGCAGCCGGCGGACGGATTCGCCCACGGCGAACGGTTCACGGAGGGGGCCGGAGCCCGTCCGGCTGTGAGAACCCGTGCGCAGCCGCACGATCGGTCACCGGGTCTCGTTACTGCCGCTGCCGCTGCCGCTGCCGCTGCCGCTGCCGCTGCCGCTGCCGGTCAGGCGGGCCGGTGCCGCTGCCGCTGCCGCTGCCGGTCAGGCGGGCCGGTGCGGCGTGGGCGTGGCGAGTCGTTCGGGGCCGGGCATCAGGGCTCGTCCCCGGCTGCGAGTACCGCCATGGCCAGCGCCGTCGCCGGATCCTGAGTGGCGCCGCCCGCGGGGACCCAGCGGCCGCGCTCCTTGCGGTAGGGCCACCAGCGGCCGTCGCGGTCCAGGCGGAGTTGGTGCGGCGCGCCGACGACGGTCCACCGGTTGGCCCGCGCCCGCAACGACGGCCGCTCGTCCTCGTCCCACGCCGATTCCAGTGCCGCACGCGCGCGTGCGAGCGTGTCGCCCGTAACCGCCCACTCCTCCTCGAGCACGGCCAGAGCGGCTCCGCCGCCGAGCCGCCACGCGCGTACGGCGACGGCCAGTGCGTCCTGGCCGCGCCCCGAGCCGTCGCCGAGGCGGTGCAGCACCTTTGGCCCGGGGCCGCCCGCGGCCAGGCGTACCGCGTCCTGCGAACAGGTCGCTTCCTCGCCCACCGCCGGCCGGCCGTGCCCGCTGCGGAGGGCCTCGGCGAGCAGACGGTGGCCCTCCGCCGCGGCCCGGGAGGCCAGGAACGCCAGTGCGGCCGGGTCGACGCCCGGAGGCGGCGCGCTCTCGGTGTCCAGGGACGGCGGTACACCCGGAGCCTCCCGGAGGTCGGGCAGGGCAGGCAGCGGGGGCAGCACGTGCCCCGCCGCGTACGCCTCCGCGGCGTCCACGCCCTCCGGGCGCGAGGCGGCGCACTGGGAGGGTGTGTTGCCGCGCGTCTGAAGGGCGTCGAGTACGGCCCGCTCCGCGCGTCCCCGCATCAGCAGCAGGACGAAGGGGTCCTGGTCCAGCAGCCGGGCAACCTGGTAGCAGAGAGCCGCCGTGTGCCCGCAGTGGTCCCAGGCACCGCAGTCGCACTCCGGTTCCAGGTCGCCCAGTCCCGGCAGCAGGTCGATGCCGGCGTTCGCGGCGTCCTCCACCAGGTGCGGCGGCATGTCGCGGTCCAGCAACGCCGCGACGTGCCCGGACCGCTCGATCGCCATGTCGACGAAGCGGTCCCACTGGGCGTCGGACAGCTTCTCCAGAAGGACGTCGGCCCGGTGCGCCGTGCGGTTCCGGTCCTGGACGACCGCGGTGATGCGTCCCGGACGTACCGACACCGCGCCGACCGCTCCCGCGCGCGCGAGCCGGCGGCCCGTCTTCACCTGTGCCGTGTCCAGAGCCGCGTCCTCCAGTGCCTTCAGCCAGGCCAGCCCCCACCAGGTCTGCGCGAAGCCCCGTCCGTGTGCGGGCGGCAGCGCGGCGAGCGTCCGTTCCGTGTCATCGTCGTACCGGGTCATCGCCTACCCCCTCGCAGCTCGACCAGGTCGGCCAGCTCCGCGTCCGTCAGCTCCGTGAGCGCCGCGTCACCCGTTCCCAGCACCGCGTCGGCGAGGTCCCGCTTTCGGTTCAGCAGGGCGGCGATGCGGTCCTCCACGGTTCCCTCGGCGACCAGCCGGTGCACCTGCACGGGGCGGGTCTGGCCGATGCGGTAGGCACGGTCGGTGGCCTGCGCCTCGACGGCCGGATTCCACCAGCGGTCGTAGTGCACGACGTGCTCCGCGCGCGTGAGGTTCAGTCCGGTGCCCGCGGCCTTCAACGACAGCAGGAAGACCGGGACCTCGCCGTCCTGGAACCGCCGCACCAGTGTCTCCCGACCCGTGACGGACGTGCCGCCGTGCAGGAACAGCGAGGCCACGCCGCGGGCGGCCAGGTGCTGTTCGAGGAGACGTGCCATCTGCACGTACTGCGTGAAGACCAGCACACTCGCCTCCTCGGCGAGGATGGTGTCGAGCAGCTCGTCCAGCAGCTCCAGCTTTCCCGAGCGGCCCGGGATCCTCGGCTGTTCCTCCTTGAGGAACTGTGCCGGGTGGTTGCAGATCTGTTTGAGACTCGTCAGCAGTTTCACGACCATGCCGCGACGCGCCATGCTGTCGGCTCCGGCGATCTCCGCGAGCGCCTCGCGCACCACCGCCTCGTACAGCCCCGTTTGTTCCGCGGTCAGTGACACCGGGTGGTCGGTCTCGGTCTTCGGCGGCAGCTCGGGGGCGATTCCGGGATCCGATTTGCGGCGCCGCAGCAGGAACGGCCGTACGAGCCGCGCCAGCCGCTCCGCCGCCGCCGGGTCCTGACCGCCCTCGACGGCCTGTGCGTAGTGCCTGCGGAAGGTGCCGAGCCGGCCCAGCAGCCCCGGGGTGGCCCAGTCGAGGACGGCCCACAGTTCGGAGAGGTTGTTCTCCACCGGGGTGCCGGTGAGCGCCACGCGCGCGCGTGCGCCGATGGAGCGCAGGTGCCGCGCGGTCTCCGAGTACGGGTTCTTCACGTGCTGGGCCTCGTCGGCCACGACCATGCCCCACGGCACGGCGGAGAGCCGGTCGGTGTCCAGGCGCATGGTGCCGTAGGTGGTGAGCACGAACTCGCCGTCGGCCGGCCCTTCGAGGTCGCGCCGGGCACCGTGGAAGCGGCGTACGGGCGTGCCGGGTGCGAACCGCTCGATCTCGCGCTGCCAGTTGCCCATGAGGGAGGTCGGGCACACCACCAGGGTGGGTCCGGCCGCCGACGCGTCGGTCTGCCGGTGCAGATGCAGGGCGATCAGCGTGATGGTCTTGCCGAGACCCATGTCATCGGCGAGACAGCAGCCCAGGCCCAACGACGTCATGCGGACCAGCCAGTTGAGTCCCCGTCGCTGGTAGTCGCGCAGGGTGGCGTCGAGGGCGGCGGGCTGCTCGACGGCATCCTGGGCCTCGGGGTCGGCGAGCCGCTCCCGCAGAGCCGCCAGCCATCCCGTGGGGCGTACCTCGACACGGTGCCCGTCGACCTCCGTCGAGCCCGTCAGGGCCGCGGCGAGCGCGTCGACCGGCGTGACCTCGTGGTCCTGCCGGGTACGGGCGCGGCGGGCTTCCTCGGGGTCGACGAGCACCCACTGGTCGCGCAGGCGCACCACGGGACGGTTGGCCTCGGCCAGCAGCTCCAGTTCCGCCCGCGTGAGTTGCTGCTCGCCCAGGGCGAACGACCAGTTGAAGGCCAGCAGCGCGTCGGCGGACAGGAACGACGGGCCGGTGTCCGACGAGGCCGTGCGCGGCGCCGGCTCGTCGTCGGGCGGCCCCACCTCCGCGCGGGCGGTCAGGTCCCGGGCCAGCTCTCTCGGCCAGTGCACGTCGACGCCCGCCCCGGCGAGCGTCCGGGCGCCCCGCCCCAGGAGCTCGGTGACCTCTTCGTCGGCGAGTTCGAGGGCGTCCGGCACGGCGGCGGACAGCAGCGGTGCGAGGGCGGGCCAGGCCCGTGCCGCGCGGCGGAGTGCGAGCAGCACGTCCATCCGCGCGCGGGTGCCGAACGCGTCACCCACGCCGCCCGCCCACACGTCGGCGGTGTCCGCGACGAGGGCGGGGTCGCTCACGCTGTGTACCTGGAGCACGGCCCGGAACGCCGGCCCGGTGTCCTGGGAAGCCGCGGCCGACAGGCCACGCACCTCGACACGCAGCGACAGCCGTACGCCCATGTCGTGTCCCGCGGCGATCTCGGCGGCCCATTCGCTCAGCTCGGGCGTGCGCCGGGGCTCCCGCGAGGCGTAGGCGGGCCCGGCCGTCACGAGTTCGGCGGCGGGGGAGCGGGGGAGTGTGTCGGCCAGGGCGTCCAGGAAAGCACGCACGAGCCGTTCCGGGTCGGGCAGCCGCAGGGGTTCGGCATCGTCGACGGGTACCGCGTGGGCCTCGGGCGGCATGGCGGCGGCGAGGTGGCGGACCCGCTCGGTCTCCTCCGCACCCAGCGGTCCGATGCGCCAGGCGTCGTGGCCGGACGCGGACAGGCCGGGCAGCAGCAGCCCGCGCGCCACCAGGTGCAGCGCCTCGACGGCGACCGCGCCCCAGAACACGGTCGCCCGGTGGCCGTCCGCGCGGGCACGCGCGCGTGTGAGGACCGGCAGGGCCGCCCGCACCGGCAGCACCACCGCGGGCACACGGACCGCGGCCACGCCGTCACCGTCGGGCAGTACGACCGTCAGGTTTTCCACGGACCCCTGTGACATGGCCGCGGTGTCCTCGCCGTCGGGCCGCCAGAAGGCGACTCTGCCGGTACGGGCGGGGTCGCCGGGCACGAAAACGGCACGGCAGCGGGCGAGTTCGGAGTACTCGGAAAGTGTCGCCGGGAGGGTGGTCTGCGCAGCGATGACGTATTCCTCAAATTTGACTAGTCGGGGACACGATCGCCGACTGTACCTGATCGCCGAGGCTTCGGGGTGCGGTCGGGCTGTGGCGTGAGTCACTGTTCAGAGGGGGGATGTTCTCTCCGGAGGGAGTGGCCGACGGGTCTCAGGGGCGCGTCGGGGATCTCAGAGTTGCGACGGGAGCACAGGGTGCGTGAGGGACCTCAGGGGGGCGTAAGGGTACGGCCTCAGGGACGTCTCAGGGTCGCGGTACGGAACCGCCGGGAGCGCGGGCCCGTTTTCAGGACAGAGAGCGGCAGTGGCCGCGAAGGAGGCGACACCATGTCGAAGAACGCCAAGGTCGCAGCAGGGGGTGTGGCGGCCGGGCTCATCCTGCTGATCTGGCTGCCCTGGTGGGCCGCCCTGCTCATCGTTCTGGGAGTCCCGGCGGCCGCGTACCTCACCCTGGACCCCGCCCAGCGGCGCAGGCTGCGCCGCGTCACACGCAAGGAGATCGGCCGCTGAGGTGCTGACGCGGCGCCGGCCGCGGTCCTGACGGTCGTGCGGGCCGCGGGCGGCGCGGTGGCCCCGCGCCACCCACGCGGTCCGCGCGTCCAACGCCGACCGGGAGCAGGACAAGGACCGGCCGTGGTCTTTCGGACCTCCTGCCGCCCGGACCGTCGACGTGCGTGCCGCCGCGGGCCGTGCGGTAGCGGTGCGGCTCGCCTCGCCCGCCGGTGTCGACCAAGTGCGTGCACACGTCGGAGCCGGAGGCCTCGGCGCCGGGTCAGCTCGGCCGTACGGCCATCGCGTCGAGGGACTCCAGGAGTCCGGGCAGCAAGGGACCCCGGCCCACCGGCAGGACCTCACCGGGTTCTTCGTCGAGCAGGATGAAGGCGATGTCGTCGGTTCTGGCGACGAGCGACCAGCCGGGGCCGTCGGCACGCAGCGTCCGCGCGTCCCCCGGCGCGAACGACGACCGGATCCGGCCGAGCGGCGGAGGCGTGTCGACGTAGGCGCGGGCCTCCGCGAGCACCCGCCGGACACCGCCGTGTCCGGACCGACCGGCGTCGGCCTTGACCGCGGCGTCCGCCTCGTCCGCGGCGTCGGTCTCGTCCGTGGAGTTGTTCTCGACGTCCTCGCCGGCGCCCGCGCTCCCCACCGACCCACCGCCCGGTGTGCCGCCCGCCGAGCCGTCGTCGCCGCGCGCCGCCAGGAATTCCGCGTCGTCGACCTGTTCCCGCCACTGCGTCCACCGCAGGGCGATCTCGTCGGCTCCCAGGCGCCGCTGCGCGGGCCCCCAGGCAGTGGTGTCCGGCGGCGACAGCGCGGGCCGGCCGGCCGACTCGGGGCCGGGATCGTGCGGTGCGGGCAGGCCGGGGGCCGCCACGGCGACCGCGAGAGGCCAGCCGGGCAGCGCGGCGACAACCGTACGCTCGTCCGGCGACAGGTCGTGCTCCATGCCGCAGTCCCAGGACGCCACGGCGACGGCGACCAGCGAGACGTCGTCGATGACGACGGTCCACCGGGCGCCGTCACCGTCCTGACCGAGGACCAGGCCGTAGCCGTCGGCCAGCGGTGGGAGACCGATCGCCGCGCACGCCTGCGGATAGTCGTCGCCCAGCACACTCGGAAACTGCGCCGGTGTCAGCAGCGCCGCCGTGAGCACGTAGAGCGCGTCGTCCGCGGTGGCGACGGCATCCTCGTCCGTCCCGGCCATCCCAGCCTCCCCATCGGTTCGCCCAATGGCGCGCACCCTAGTGCGGTCGGGAAGCCGTTGTCACGACTCCCAGACGCACCCGAGCTGCGGCTCTTCCGGATGGACGGGGGCGAATCGCCCACTCGCGCCGGACCGTGGAGTCAGCCCGTGGGCAGTCCCAGGAGCTCGCGGGCCACGACCCGGGGCGACTGGCCGCGTTCCCGCGCGAGCGTGAGCACGGCCCGGCACGCCAGCTCGTTCACGCCGAACGACAGAGCCTCCGGTGACACCCAGCCCGCCGCCTCGTCGATCCGCTCCTGGTCGTCGTCCGCACACGCCGAGACGTACGCGGCCGCGGCCTCGAACAGGTTGTGCGCGCGCTGCCCCCCTCCCGTGTCGCCCTCAGTGCGCCGAGCGGCGCGAGTTCTCTTCCAGACCTCGCGGATCCTGCCGAACAAACGGACCACCCCTCCCTGCCGACGGCCAGAGCCGTACGTACATCTCCCCCTGTTCCACGTAGTGTTGACACTCCGGAGGCAGAAGGGAACGGTCACGGTGAGGCGTTTCGAACGGCTGGCACAGATCCGGCGGATGGACCCGTACGCGGACGCTTCGGAGATCTACCGCCTGGCTTCGGCCTACGAGTTCCCCTGGGACTTCGCCCGCGCCCTCGAGCTGGCGCTCTACCGCACCTACGCCGTTCCGAGCATCGGCCGGTTGCTCGCCGGGACGGCGGAGTTCACGGACCGGCCGCAGAAGCGGTACGACGACACGGCGCTGCTGCTCGATGCCGTGGTCGAGCACGGATTCGGCAGCGAGCAGGGTCGCACGGCCATCCGGCGGATCAACCAGATGCACCGCAGCTACGACATCACCAACGACGACATGCGGTACGTCCTGTGCACGTTCGTCGTGACTCCCAAACGCTGGATCGACACCTACGGATGGCGAAGGATGTCGCGCCACGAGACCATCGCCTCCGCGGTCCACTACCGCACGCTGGGGCGGCACATGGGCATCAAGGACATTCCCGGTTCCTACGAGGAGTTCGAAGCCTGCCTCATCGCCTACGAGCAGGCCCACTTCGCGTGGGACGAGGGGGCGCGCCGGGTCTCCGACGCCACTCTCGACCTCATGGCCTCCTGGTACCCGAGTGCCCTCGCCCCGCTCCTGCGGACCGGGACCCTCGCCCTGCTCGACGAGCCGCTCCTGCGGGCCTTCCGGTACACCCCGCCGGGTCCCGCCACCCGCGCGCTCGTGCGCCGCGCCGTGCGGCTGCGCGGCCGCGCGGTGCGCCTGATGCCGCCGAGGCAAGCGCCGCACCACGCCCGGCAGAACCGGGAGATCAAGGGCTATCCGCACGGGTACCGGCTGGCGGAGCTGGGCACCCGCCCGGTCCCGGGCGTACGGAGCTGCCCGGTCCGCCACCTCGGCACGTCAGGCGCCGAGTGAACCGATCGCCGCGCGCAGCGGAGCGGTTCTCGTCGGTGATGTCGCGCTGCGCGGGCTCGGCGATCCGACGGCGCGGCTCGTGCCGGCCCTCCTCGGTGAGCGTCAGGACGTGACGCGGGGCGGCCACAGGGCCCGGCCGTGGGGTATGCGCCAGGGGGGCGCAACCCGCGCGGGCGTATGTGCACGGGCTCGGATCGGTCTCGTCCGTGTACCGCGCCTCGGCGGCGGTCGCGGGAGGGAGCCGACCGCTCCGACTCGGTCAAGCGGTCGGGTCCTCGCGCACGGCCAGGGCCAGGAAGCGGGCGTTCTCGTCGACGTACGACGTCATGCGCCACCCGGAACCGGCCAGCAGCGGCCGGAGAGTGGACTCGGCACGCAGGTCGTCCGGGGTGATCCGCCGCCCCTGACGGGCCGCGAGGGCCGCCCTTCCGATCGGGTGGAACAGCGCCAGCACACCGCCGGGTCTCACGACGCGAGCCAACTCCCGCAGGTTCTCCGCGGGATCGGGCAGGTGCGCGACGAGGCCCGCCGCGAACACGGCGTCGAGCGACCGGGACCGCAGCGGCAGCGCCGCGACGTCGGTCAGCAACAGCTGTCCGTCACGGTCCCTCGCCGCCCGTACGGCGGCCTGGAGCATGGCAGGTGTCAGATCGGCCCCGACGACGAGGCCCGACGGTCCCACGGCCGCGCGCAACGGGGGCAGGGCGCGTCCGGTGCCGCAGCCCGCGTCGAGCACACGGGCCCCCTGGCGCAGGCCCAGCGCGGCGACCGCGGCCGCGTAGGCGGGACCGTCGTCGGGAAACCGGCTGTCCCAGTCGGCGGCGCGGACCCCGAAGAACTCCTGGACGTGCGTGTGGTCGTTGCTCATCTCCGCATGATCCCCCAAAGGCACGGCAGGTGCCGCGGGGCACACGTTCGAACGTGGTGCGATCGCTGCGTCGCCTTCCTGGAGCAGGCAGCGACAACTTGCGGCGTCCTTCCCCGCAGTGCGCCCTTGCCGGGACCGGCGTCCCGGGGCCACGGGACAACTGAACCACGCCGCCCCGGGCCGGCTGCCCCCGCGCCGGCACACCGCTACGACGACCAGGGAGCCCCGCCTGCGCGCCCCGTCCTCGCGCCGGGAACCCCGGTCGTGCTGTGAGACGCCCGGCACCGCGACTCGGGGAAGGAGGTGCCGATCCTGCCCGTCGAGTGTGCCGGGCGGACGCACACCGCCCGGCTGCTCGACTCCACGCGCTGACCGGAGCGGCTCTCCCGACCGGGACGGCCTCAGTCCGCCACGGCCTTCTGGGCCAGGACCTTGTCCACGGGGACACGGACGAGAAGCTCGCCCGGAACGCCGTTGCGGGCCCCGAACTCCTCGGCGCGCTCCTCACCCATGTACCGGGCCCCGATTCGGGCGGCCCAGTGCCGGAGGTCGTCGAGGTCCTCCGAGATCCGGGCGCTTCCCCGCAGCACCACGAAGCCGAAGGGCGGCCGGTCGTCGTCCACGCACAGGGCGACCCGGCCGTCACGGACCAGATTGCGTCCCTTCACGGTGTCCTTGCCGGTGTTGAACACGACGTCGTTCCCGTCCAGCAGGAACCAGATCGGCGCCACATGCGGGCTGCCGTCCGCCCGAACGGTCGCGAGCTTCCCGGTGCGGGTGCCGTCCGAGACGAACGCCCGCCATTCCTCATCGGTCATCTTGTGCGCCATGTCCCCATCCTCCTTGCCCGCAGCACGAGCGTGGTGAAGGCTGGCGGGCAGATCCTCCGACCAGAGGGGGCGACCATGCACACGGGGACAACACGGGGAGATCGGATCATGGTGCAGAACCAGGGACTCGGCTGGCTGCTGGACGACCTGACCGAGCGCGTCGAACACGTCCGGCACGCGTTGGTCCTGTCCAACGACGGGCTGGTCACCGGAGCCAGTACGGGTCTGCGACGCGAGGACGCCGAGCACCTCGCCGCCGTCTCGTCCGGACTGCACAGCCTGGCCAAGGGCTCGGGCCGCCACTTCGGCGCGGGACAGGTACGCCAGACGATGGTCGAGTTCGACGACGCAGTGCTGTTCGTCACCGCCGCCGGCTCGGGCAGTTGCCTGTGCGTGCTCAGCGGCGCGGAGACCGACATCGGGCAGATCGCCTACGAGATGACGCTGCTCGTGAACCGGGTCGGTGAGCACCTCGACATCGATGCGCGACAGCCAGGCCGCATAGCGCCCACAGAGCTCTGACCTGGGCATTCAGCGCACCCGTGGGGTGGGCCGCGGAGTTGTCCACAGGCCTGCCACGAATGTCGCGCCAGCGGCTACGGTTTTGTGTCAGGCGGGCGCGGACGGCGTCGGCCGCACACTCCACGGGGGAGACGAGCATGTCCGGCAACACCATCGGGCACGAGACCACGGCCACCACCGAGCAGGTCGGCGCCACGTGCGGCACCAGTCGCGACAACCCGCTCACGCCGGGACGCGCGGCACGAGAACTCGGCCTCGAGCGCCGTGACTTCGACCTCGCGGTACGTCTCGGCCGCATCCCTTCGACCCGGCCGAGGTCTCGGAGGTCGTCAGGGACCCCTACGAGCGTTCCCATATGAACCGCTTCCGTCCGCCGCCGCCGGTCCATGGCTCGCCCGGCTCCCCGGCCGCGCAGCTCGTGGAGGAGATCATGACGGCGGGCGACCCGGACGAGATCGGCTGGCTCCGCACGGACCTGGCGGGCGCGGTGGAAGCCGCTCGCGGTCGGCGCCCGGCGCCACGCCCGGCCCTTCGCCCGGTGCCGCCCCCGCCCGACCGGGAACCCACCCGGTACGAGGCGGAGCCGACCGGACGGTTCCGCGGCCTGTTCGGCCGGCTGTGGCGCAGAGCCGCATGACCTACAGGGCCCGGAAAAGCCCTTCCTGGACGACCGAGACCAGCATGCGCCCCTCCGTGTCGTAGATCCGCCCCCGGGCCAGGCCCCGCCCGCCGGTGGCGATCGGCGACTCCTGGTCGTACAGGAACCACTCGTCCGCGCGGAACGGCCGATGGAACCACATGGCATGGTCCAGCGACGCCATGTCGAAGCCCCGCCGACCCCACAGGGGTTCCACCGGGATGCGCACGGCATCCAGGAGGGTCATGTCGCTGGCGTAGGTCAGGGCGCAGGTGTGCACGAGCGGGTCGTCCCCGAGCGGACCGACCGCGCGCATCCACACCGCGCTCCGGGGCTCGGCGCTGCGGACGTCATCGGCGTTCCAGCGCAGCCGGTCGACATAACGGATGTCGAAGGGCTGGCGGCGGGCCATCCGCTCGAACTGCTCCGGCAGCGCGCCCAGGTGCTCCCGCACCTCGTCGGCGACCGTCGGCAGGGACTCGGGATCCGGCACCTTGCGGGCCGGCGGCAGCTGGTGCTCGAAACTCCCCTGCTCAGGCTTGTGAAAGGAGGCGGTGAGATTGAAGATCGTGCGGCCCTGCTGCACCGCGGTGACCCGGCGGGTCGTGAACGACCGCCCGTCCCTCACCCGTTCCACCTGGTACACGATCGGGACGCCCGGGCGTCCCGGGCGCAGGAAGTACGCGTGCAACGAGTGCACCGGGCGGTCGCCCTCCGTGGTGCGGCCCGCGGCGACCAGCGCCTGGCCGGCCACCTGGCCGCCGAAGACCCGCTGCAGCGACTCCTCGGGACTGCGGCCACGAAAGATGTTGACCTCGATCTGCTCCAGGTCGAGCAGGGCGACGAGGCTCTCGGCCGGGTTCGTCATCAGCGGGATTCTCCTGTGTTCACAACTGGCCGACATCGGTGACGCGGACGACCGCCCGGCCCTCGGCGTCGGAGGCCGTCAGGTCGACCTCCGCGCTGATGCCCCAGTCGTGGTCGTCGTTCGGGTCGTCGAAGATCTGCCGCACACGCCACAGGCCGTTCTGCGGCTCCTCCTCGATGACCAGCAGCTTGGGACCGCGGGCGTCGGGACCGGTGCCGAGGTCGTCGTACTCGTCCCAGTACTTGTCCATGGCCTCGCCCCACGCGTCGGCGTCCCAGCCGGCGTCGGAATCCATCTCGCCCAGCGCCTCGACCTGGTCGAGGGCTGCGAGCTCGACACGGCGGAACATGGCGTTGCGGACGAGGACACGGAACGCGCGCGCGTTGGCGGTGACCGGCCGCACCTGGTCGGCCTTCTCCTGCGCCTCCTCGGCGGTCATCTCCTCCGGGTTGGCGAGCTGCTCCCACTCGTCCAGCAGGCTGGAGTCGACCTGGCGCACCATCTCGCCGAGCCACTCGATCAGGTCCTGCAGGTCGTCGGACTTCAGATCGTCCGGCACCGTGTGGTCGAGGGCCTTGTAGGCGCTCGCGAGGTAGCGCAGCACGATGCCCTCGGTACGGGCCAGTTCGTAGTGGGAGACCAGCTCGGTGAAGGTCAGTGCCCGCTCGTACATGTCCCTGATGACGGACTTCGGCGACAGCGGATGGTCACCGACCCAGGGGTGGCTCCTGCGGTAGGTGTCGTAGGCGTGGAAGAGCAGTTCCTCCAGCGGCTTCGGGTACGTGATGTCCTGGAGGCGCTCCATGCGCTCCTCGTACTCGACGCCGTCCGCCTTCATCGCGGCCACGGCCTCACCGCGCGCCTTGTTCTGCTGGGCGGCGAGGATCTGCCGCGGGTCGTCCAGCGTGGACTCGACGACGGACACCATGTCCAGCGCGTACGACGGCGACTCCGGGTCCAGCAGCTCGAAGGCGGCCAGGGCGAACGTGGAGAGCGGCTGGTTCAGCGCGAAGTCCTGCTGAAGGTCCACCGTGAGACGGACGATGCGTCCCTCGGCGTCCGGCTGGGCGAGTTTCTCGACGATGCCGCCGTCCAGCAGCGAGCGGTAGATGGCGATCGCCCGACGGATGTGCCTGAGCTGCTGCTTGCGCGGCTCGTGGTTGTCCTCCAGCAGGTGCCGCATCGCCGCGAAGGCGTCGCCGGGCCGGGCGATCACCGACAGCAGCATGGTGTGGGTGACGCGGAAGCGGGACGTCAGCGGTTCCGGATCGGAGGTGATGAGCTTGTCGAACGTGCTTTCCGACCACGCCACGAAGCCCTCGGGAGCCTTCTTGCGGACGACCTTGCGCCGCTTCTTCGGGTCGTCACCGGCCTTGGCGAGCGCCTTCTCGTTCTCGACGACGTGCTCGGGCGCCTGGGCGACGACGAAGCCCTCCGTGTCGAACCCGGCGCGCCCGGCCCGGCCGGCGATCTGGTGGAACTCCCGGGCCCGCAGCGTCCGCACCCGGGTGCCGTCGTACTTGGTCAGCGCCGTGAACAGCACCGTACGAATGGGGACGTTGACGCCCACGCCGAGCGTGTCCGTTCCGCAGATCACCTTCAGCAGGCCGGCCTGCGCGAGCTTCTCCACCAGCCGCCGGTACTTGGGCAGCATGCCGGCGTGGTGGACACCGATGCCGTGCCGGACATAGCGGGACAGGTTGCGGCCGAATTTCGTGGTGAAGCGGAAGTTTCCGATCAGCTCGGCGATCCGCTCCTTCTCCTCACGCGTGCACATGTTGATGCTCATCAGCGCCTGTGCCCTTTCCACGGCCTGCGCCTGCGTGAAGTGCACGATGTAGACGGGAGCCTGCCGGGCCGCCAGCAGATCGGTGAGGGTCTCGGTGAGCGGCGTGTAGCGGTACTCGTAGGAGAGGGGCACGGGCCGCGTGGCCGAGCGGACCACCGCCGTGGGACGGCCGGTGCGGCGCGCGAGGTCCTTCTCGAAGAAGGAGACGTCACCGAGCGTGGCCGACATCAGCACGAACTGGGCCTGCGGCAGCTCCAGCAGGGGAATCTGCCAGGCCCAGCCGCGGTCCGGCTCCGCGTAGAAGTGGAACTCGTCCATGACGACCTGGCCGACATCCGCGTGCTTGCCGTCACGCAGCGCGATGGACGCCAGGACCTCGGCGGTGCAGCAGATGACGGGGGCGTCGGCGTTCACGGAGGCGTCGCCGGTCAGCATGCCGACGTTCTCGGTGCCGAAGATCTTGCACAGTTCGAAGAACTTCTCCGACACCAGCGCCTTGATCGGGGCCGTGTAGAAGGTGACCTCGTCCCGGGCCAGGGCGGCGAAGTGGGCGCCTGCCGCGATCATGCTCTTGCCCGAGCCGGTGGGCGTCGACACGATCACGTTCGCGCCGGAGACCGCCTCGATCAGCGCCTCCTCCTGGTGGGGGTAGAGCGTGAGACCGCGCTCCTGGGCCCACGCCTCGAAGGCTTCGTACAGGGCATCGGGGTCGGCGGTCCGCGGCAGCTGGTCGATGAGGGTCACGCCCCCATCTTGCCTGCCCCGGGTCGTGATGGGGGAATCGGCTGTCCGCATGAAGATCACGAACGCTACGCTGGGTCGCCGACGAGACATCGGTGGACCCGGACAACTGCACAGTGGTACACGAGGAATGGGGCGGGCAACGGCGATGATGGGACCAGCGCACTCACTGTCGGGCGCCGCGGCGTGGCTCGGAGTCGGGGCGGCGACCGCCGCCGCAGGGCATCCGATGCCCTGGCCGGTGCTGCTCGCCGGAGCTCTGATCTGCGCCGGCGCGGCGCTCGCTCCGGATCTCGACCACAAGGCGGCCACCATCTCCCGGGCCTTCGGACCGGTCTCACGGGGATTGTGCGAGATCGTCGACAAGCTGTCGTACGCCGTCTACAAGGCGACGAAGAAGCAGGGCGACCCGCGCCGCTCCGGCGGGCACCGCACGCTGACGCACACCTGGCTGTGGGCGGTCCTCATCGGCGGGGGCACGTCGGTCCTGGCCATCACGGGTGGCCGCTGGGCGGTCCTGGCGATTCTCTTCGTGCACATGGTGCTGGCCATCGAGGGCCTGCTCTGGCGGGCGACCCGCGGCTCCAGCAGCGATGTGCTGGTCTGGCTGCTGGCCGCGACCAGCGCCTGGATTCTCGCCGGGATACTGGACAAACCCGACGGTGGCGCGGACTGGCTGTTCACCGCACCGGGCCAGGAGTACCTGTGGCTGGGGCTGCCGATCGTGCTCGGCGCGCTGGTGCACGACATCGGGGACGCGCTGACCGTCTCGGGCTGCCCCGTGCTCTGGCCGATACCCGTGGGCCGCAAGCGCTGGTACCCCATCGGCCCGCCGAAGGCCATGCGGTTCCGGGCGGGCAGCTGGGTGGAGCTGAAGGTGCTGATGCCGGCGTTCATGCTGCTCGGGGGAGTGGGCGGCGCGGCGGCCCTCAACTTCATCTGAGGGAGGCGGAGCGACCGGCCAGGTCAGCCGGCCCCGCCGGCGCTCTGCCCCTCGCCCGCGCCGTAGCGCCGTTCGAAGCGGGCGACCCGCCCCTCCGAGTCGACCGTCCGCGCCTTGCCCGTGTAGAAGGGGTGGCTTTCGGAGGAGATCTCCACATCCACGACCGGGTAGGTCTCGCCGTCGTCCCACGCGATGGTCTGATCGCTGGTCGCGGTGGACCGGGTGAGGAAGGCGTACCCGGCGCCGCGGTCACGGAAGACGACGGGCCGGTACTCGGGATGCTTGTCCTGCTGCATGGCTTCTCCTCGTGCGGCGCGGATCATCGGGGCGACGACGCGGAAGCGCCGCCGCGGGTGGTGTCAGCCGGGCAGGGAGTCCTCGTCGACGACGTGCATCGCGGCCTCCTCGGCGGAGGCAGCCGCGCCGTCGATGCCCACGTCCAGGGCGACCAGCGCGGGCTCCTCGTCCTCGTGCGCCCCCTCGTCGGGCGCCACGAGCCGACCGGAACGGTCCGTGCCGACCTCGTTGTCCAGCAGTTCGCCGTCGGTGCCGTCCGAGTCGCCCAGTCCGTCGCCATCGGGTGCGAGCACGTCCGGCCGCTCCTCGGCGAGCCGCTGCTCCAGTGTCTCGCCCTGATGGCGCTCGGCGGCAGTCACACCGGTGTGCTCCACCGCCCAGGGGCGCTCGGGCGGGGACCAGCCCCGGTCGAGGGGATCGTCGACACCGTCGTACTCGAGGGTGTCCTCGCCGTCGAGCAGCCCGGTGTCCTCCCTCTGCTCGGATCCGTCGGGCTGGTAGACGTCATCTCCCCATCCGTCGGCGCTGTTCACGGGTACCTCCAGGGGGTGGGGCGGGCCCGCTCTCTCCGTGGACCACGGCGGGCCGCCGCTGCACGGGGCACGGGTGCCACCCGTCGCAGTACCGCACTCGTCCAGGGCCTGCCCCGAGCCGTTGCCTCCTTCCACCCTTCCACCCCCGTTCGGGACCCCGCAACGGCACGGCCGCCGACCGGGCACCCGACGCCCCGGCCCCCGGGGCCGGCCGGTGGCCCTGTCCGGCCGAAGCAGGGGCCGGAACCTGCCGAGCACCGACCCGGTCCGGTCGACACCGGCCGACTCGGGCCTCCGGTCGACTCCGGACGAACACCGGCCGACTCCGCCGGAAGCCGACGGGGCGGGTCCGGCCGAACGCCGGCCGACTCCGCCGAAAGCCGACGGGGCCCTCCGGCCGAACGCCGGAGGGCCCGAGTGAACACCAACCGCCCTTCACGGCGCCCGCCGCCCACACCGTGCCCAGCCGCCCCCGTCACTCCGGATCGGCACCACAACGGCAGCCGGCCGGTTGCCGCGCGGAGCGCGCTATCCGTGCCAGGACCGCCACAGCGCGGCATACGCGCCGTCCGCCGCGACCAGCTCGTCGTGGCTGCCCAGTTCGCTGATCCGGCCGTTCTCGACGACGGCGATGACATCCGCGTCGTGGGCGGTGTGCAGGCGGTGGGCGATCGCGACGACTGTGCGTCCGTCGAGGACCTTGGCCAGGGACCGTTCGAGATGGCGAGCGGCCCGGGGATCGAGCAGGGACGTCGCCTCGTCCAGCACCAGGGTGTGCGGGTCGGCCAGCACCAGGCGGGCCAGCGCGATCTGCTGGGCCTGTGCCGGAGTGAGCGCGAATCCGCCCGAGCCGACCTCGGTGTCGAGCCCTTCGGCGAGGGCCCGGGACCAGTCGTCCGCGTCGACCGCGCCCAGCGCCGCCCACAGCTCGGCGTCGGTGGCGCCGGTCCGGGCGAGGCGGAGGTTGTCGCGCAGGGAGCCCACGAAGACGTGGTGCTCCTGGTTGACGAGGGCGACGTGCGAGCGGACCCCTTCGGCGGACATCCGGGACAGTTCCGCGCCGCCCAGCGTGATCCGGCCGTCGCGAGGACCGTAGATGCCGGCCAGCAGCCTGCCCAGGGTGGATTTGCCGGCGCCCGAGGGCCCGACCAGGGCGAGTCTCGTGCCCGGAGCGACCTCCAGCGACACCTCGCGCAGTACGTCCACGCCCTCGACGTAGCCGAAGTGCACTCGGTCGGCGTGCACGTGCCGTCCGTCGGGCGCCAGGGACGAGTCGCCGGCGTCCGGCTCGATGTCCCGCACGCCCACCAGCCGGGCCAGTGACACCTGGGCCACCTGGAGCTCGTCGTACCAGCGCAGGATGATGCCCACCGGGTCGACGAGCATCTGCGCGATCAGCGCCGCCGTGGTCAGCTGTCCGACCCCGATCCAGCCCTGCAGGACGAACACACCACCGATCAGCAGGACGGAGGCGAGCACCGTCACATGGGTGATGTTGACGACGGGGAAGAGCACCGACCGCAGCCACAGCGTGTAGCGCTCCCAGGCGGTCCACTCCTTGATCCGGCGCTCCGACAGCTCGATGCGGCGGGCGTCCAGACGGTGGGACTCGACGGTACGCCCGGCGTCCACGGTCTCGGCGAGCGCGGCGGCCACGGCGGCGTACCCGGCGGCCTCCGAACGGTATGCGGAGGGCGCCCGCCGGAAGTACCAGCGGCAGCCGATGACGAGCAGCGGCACCGCGAGGAGCACGGCCGGTGCCAGCTCAGGCGCCGTGACCACCAGCCCGCCCAGCAGCAGAACCACCCACACGACGCCGATCGCCAGCTGGGGCACGGCCTCGCGCATGGCGTTGGCGAGCCGGTCGATGTCCGTGGTGATCCGGGAGAGCAGATCACCCGTGCCGGCCCGCTCCAGCACGCCCGGCGGCAGCCCGACCGACCGCACGAGAAAGTCCTCGCGCAGATCGGCCAGCATCCGCTCGCCGAGCATGGCCCCGCGCAGCCGCACCTCCCGCACGAACACGGCCTGCACGACGAGGGCGACCACGAAGAACGTGACCGTGAGACCGACGTCCGTTTCGCGGGCGTCGTCCGACACCCGTTCCACGAGCCCGCCCAGCAGATAGGGCCCCGCCATCGAGGCGATCACGGCGACGACGTTGACGGTGACGAGGAAGAGGAAAGCGCGGCGGTGCCGGCGCAGCAGTTCTCCCGCGTAGGCGCGTACGGTCGAGGGCGCGCCGACAGGCAGGGTGCTCGCCGTCGTCGGGGCCGCCGGGTCGTACGACGGTGGCGCGACGCCGATCATGCCGTCTCCTCGATCTCTTCCAGTCGGTGCAGTACGTCGTCGCCGAGGACGTCGTCGTCCAGGGCCTTCGCCGGTTCGTCCCCGGCGGTTCCGTCCCGGTCCGCCGCTGTCTCCTCGTCGGTCTCGCGGGTCACCACCGCCCGGTACCGGGGCTCGGTGTGCAGCAGGTCCCGGTGGGCGCCGACCGCGGCGACCTCGCCGTCGTGCAGGAACACGATCCGGTCCGCGCGGTCCAGCAGCAGCGGCGACGAGGTGAACACCACTGTGGTGCGTCCTGCCCGCAGCGTCCGCACGCCCTCCGCGATCCGTGCCTCGGTGTGCGAGTCCACGGCGGAGGTCGGTTCGTCCAGGACGAGCGCCTCCGGGTCCGTGATCAGGGACCGGGCCAGCGCGAGCCGCTGGCGCTGGCCGCCCGACAACGAGCGGCCCTTCTCGGTGATGCGGGCGTCCATCGGGTCGTCGGCGCCGAGTGATCCCTGCGCGAGTGCCGCCAGTACGTCCCCGCACTGGGCGGCGGCCAGCGCGTCCTCCGCGCCGACGGTGCCGGACGCGGGTACGTCGAGCAGTTCACGCAGCGTGCCGGAGAGCAGCACCGGGTCCTTGTCCTGCACCAGCACGGCGGTGCGAGCGGACTTCAGTGGCAGCTCGTCCAGCGGAACCCCGCCCAGCAGGGCCGACGTGCCCTCCTCCGAGGGGTGTCCGCCGAGCCGTTCCGCCAGCCGCCCGGCCGCGTCGGGGTCGCCGCACACCACGGCGGTGAACCGGCCCTTCGGCGCGAGGAGACCGGTGGTCGGGTCGTACAGGTCCCCGGACGGGACCTCGGCGGGACGCGAGCCCGCGGTGTCGGTGGCGCGCTCCAGCGCCAGGACCCGTGCGGCGCGTTTGGCCGAGGGCCGGGAGAAGGAGTACGCCATGGCGATCTCCTCGAAGTGCCGCAGCGGATAGGTGAGGATCATGACGGAGCTGTAGACGGTGACCAGTTCGCCGACGCCGATGCTGCCCTCGCGGGCCAGGTGGACGCCGTGCCAGACCACCGCGACCAGCAGCAGTCCCGGCAGCAGCACCTGGATCCCGGAGATCAGTGACCACATCCGGGCGCTGCGCACGGCTGCGTGGCGTACCTCCTGGGAGGCGTCTCGGTAGCGGTCGAGGAAGAGCTCCTCCCCGCCGATGCCGCGGAGCACGCGCAGTCCCGCGACGGTGTCCGAGGCGAGTTCGGTGGCGCGGCCGGCCTTCTCGCGCTGCACGTCGGCCCGCCGGGTGGCCCGGGGGAGGAGGGGCAGCACCGCGAGGGCCAGCACCGGCAGGCCCAGGATCACGACGACGCCGAGCGCCGGCTCGTAGACGAGCAGGGCCACGCAGACCAGCACGATGGTCAGCGCGGCCGCGGTGAAGCGGGAGACGGCCTCCACGAACCAGCCGATCTTCTCGACGTCGCCGGTGGAGACGGCCACGACCTCGCCGGCCGCGACGCGACGGGTCAGTGCCGAGCCCAGCAGGGCGGTCTTGCGGGCCAGCAGTTGCTGGACGCGGGCCGCGGCGGTGATCCAGTTGGTGATGGCGCTGCGGTGCAGGAAGGTGTCGCCGACCGCGTTGCCGACGCAGCACAGCACCATGACCCCGCCGGCGAGGGCGAGCCGGGTGCCGGAGCGGTCGACCACGGCCTGGATGGCGAGACCGACGCAGAACGGCAGGGCGGAGACGGAGGCGAAGTGCAGCAGGCCCCAGGCCAGCGACTTGAGCTGTCCGCCCAGCTGGTTCCGGAACAGCCACCACAGGAATCGGGGACCCGAACGTGCGTCCGGCACGCCCGGGTCGGGAAACGGAAGGTCTCGGATCTGCATGGCATCCCAGTGGCTCGTGTCAGGGGGTGCCGTTCACGACGGCATCAAGAGGCTGCAAACCGTGAAAGGTTCGCGTCGCGGCAGGCCAAAATCAAGCGGTTTTCCGCGGTGGGGTACGAATCCGGCTGCCTCCGCCACCCACCCACCTGCCGCGCCGCTGCGGCGCGATGCGGTGCGCGTGCGAACGCGGACCCATGCGGAGCGGCAGGTGGGTGGCGTGCACCCGGTCCGCCGCCTTCGCGGCGCGCCGCGAAGGCGGCGCAGGCCGTACCGGCACGACTGTGACCACGCCGTCGCCATCGACCACAACCGGGTCAAGGGCACCTCGCCGAACGACCCGACCCGCCCCGAGGGCGCGGGCGAGGGGTGGTGGCATCTGGCTGCATATGGACCACGGAAGCCGTACGTCAGCCTGCCGCAAGCCGGCGATGGAGTACCGGCCGCGCACGCTGGCCCCCGAGCACGCCCCGGTGGTGGTCATGAGGACAGGGCGCATCCCAGTGCCTGACCGCCATCTCAAGGCGTGACCGCGCGTCCGACAGGCGTGACCGCGCGTCCGAGAGGCGTGACCGCGAGCCGCCGGTCACGCCGTCCGTCGGCCCCGTCCGAGGTCGGGCCCGTCGATCAGCGTGTCCAGGAGTCCGCCGAGCACCGCGCGCTGCTCGTCCGTCAGCGGGGCCAGGATCTCCTCGGCGGCGCACCGGCGTGCGCCGTGCAGTTCCCGCAGGGCCGCGTGCCCTTCGGCGGTGAGCTCGATCCGGATCACCCGGCGATTGGCCGGGTCCGGTACGCGGCGCACCATCCCGGCCGCCTCCAGTCCGTCGACCAGAGTCGTCACCGCCCGCGGCACGACCTCCAGGCGCTCGGCCAGATCGGCCATGCGGGGTGGCGAGCCGTAGTGCGCCAGGGTGCGCAGCAGCCGGGACTGGGCCGGTGTGATGCCGAGGTCGCGGTGCTCGAGATGGCGCTTCTGGATGCGGTGCACGCGGCGGGTGAGCCGCAGCAACTGCTCCGCGAGCAGGCCGTCGGGATCGGGGGCGGTCATGGGGGAACAATATCAGGATGATGTTCATTGTGAGTATAGGTAACAATGACTTATGATCCGTGAGATCCACGCAGGTCTGCCGACGGCAGGCCGCGCCGGCCTCCCCCTCCGTCTCCGAAGGAGCTTATGCACCCCGGTCGCGCATCCACCTGGACCGCACCCGCCGACGCCGGCGAACAGCCCCGGCAGGTGCGCCGCATCCTGAAGCTGTTCCGTCCCTACCGCGGCCGCCTGGTGATCGTCGGGCTGCTGGTCGGCGCAGCGTCGCTGGTGTCGGTCGCCACGCCCTTCCTGCTGAAGGAGATCCTCGACGTCGCGATCCCCGAGGGGCGCACGGGCTTGCTGAGCCTGCTCGCCCTCGGCATGATCCTCGGCGCCGTCCTCACCAGCGTCTTCGGCGTGCTGCAGACGCTGATCTCCACGACCGTGGGCCAGCGCGTCATGCACGACCTGCGCACCGCCGTCTACGGCCGGCTGCAGCAGATGTCCCTCGCCTTCTTCACCCGCACCCGCACCGGCGAGGTCCAGTCCCGCATCGCCAACGACATCGGCGGCATGCAGGCCACCGTGACCTCCACGGCGACCTCCCTGGTCTCCAACCTCACCGGCGTGATCGCCACGATCGCCGCCATGGTCGTTCTCGACTGGCGATTGACCGTCGTCTCGCTGCTCCTCCTCCCCGTCTTCGTGTGGATCAGCCGTCGCGTCGGCAGGGAGCGCAGGAAGATCACCACACGACGCCAGAAGCAGATGGCCGCGATGGCCGCCACGGTCACCGAGTCCCTCTCCGTGAGCGGCATCCTGCTCGGCCGCACCATGGGCCGCTCCGACTCGCTCACCCGGGCCTTCGCCGACGAGTCCGAGAGCCTGGTCGACCTCGAGGTGAAGTCGAACATGGCGGGCCGCTGGCGGATGGCCGTCATCACGATCGTCATGGCCGCCATGCCGGCCGTCATCTACTGGACCGCGGGCATCGCCCTCCAGTTGGGCGGCCCGGACGTCTCCCTCGGCACCATCGTCGCCTTCGTCTCGCTCCAGCAGGGACTGTTCCGCCCGACCGTGAGCCTGCTGTCGACCGGCGTCCAGATCCAGACCTCGCTCGCGCTCTTCCAGCGCATCTTCGAGTACCTGGACCTGCCGATCGACATCACCGAGCGCGCCGACCCCGTCCGCCTCGACCGCATCAAGGGCGAGGTCCGCTTCGAGGGCGTCGAGTTCCGCTACGACGGCAAGGGCGGCCCCGTCCTCGACGGCATCGACATCACCGTCCCCGCGGGCAGCAGCCTCGCCGTCGTCGGCCCGACCGGCGCCGGCAAATCCACACTGGGCCACCTGGTGCCGCGGCTGTACGACGTGACGGGCGGCCGGGTCACCCTCGACGGGGTCGACGTCCGCGACCTCGACTTCGACACCCTCGCGCGCGCGGTCGGCGTCGTTTCGCAGGAGACGTACCTCTTCCACGCCTCGGTCGCCGAGAACCTGCGCTTCGCCAAGCCGGACGCCACCGACGCGGAGCTGGAGGCGGCGGCGCGGGCGGCGCAGATCCACGACCACATCGCCGCCCTGCCCGACGGCTACGACACGGTGGTCGGTGAGCGTGGGCACCGTTTCTCCGGCGGGGAGAAGCAGCGCCTGGCCATCGCCCGCACCATCCTGCGCGACCCGCCCGTCCTCGTCCTCGACGAGGCGACCAGCGCCCTGGACACCCGTACCGAGGCCGCTGTGCAGGCCGCCATCGACGCCCTGTCCGCCGACCGCACCACGATCACCATCGCGCACCGCCTGTCCACCGTCCGCGGTGCCGACCGCATCGTGGTCCTCGACGCCGGGCGCCTGGCGGAACAGGGCAGGCATGAGGAGCTCCTGGAGCGGAACGGGCGGTACGCGGCCCTGGTCCGCCGGGACGCCCGACTGGAGCCGACAAGATGACGATATGCCGGGTTTGCGTACAAATGGGGGTTACCGTGCCCGCATGCAGACGAACACTCCGCGACGGAGCACGAGAGGCACCAGGAGAACGATCCGACTGACGCGCCGGGGCCGTATCGCCCTGATCGTGACCGGCGCCGTCGTGGCCGGTACCGCGGTGGCGGTGCCGCTGCTGGTGCCGGACGAGGAGGGCGACTCCCGCCCCACCTCCCTGGTGATCCCGGAGGGCTGGCGCGCGACCCAGGTCTACGAGGCCGTCGACAAGACCCTTGCTCTGGCCCCCGGCACGACCAAGAAGTCCCTGGCCAAGGCCAACCTCGAACTGCCGAACGACGCCGAGGGAAACCCGGAGGGCTATCTCTTCCCGGCGACCTATCCGCTCGGTGAGAACCCGACGCCCGAGAAACTGCTGACGGCCATGGTCGACACGGCGAACGAGCGGTTCAACGGCGCCCCGGTCGCCGCGGGCGCCCAGCGCAACGCGCTGAACGTCTACCAGGCGGTCACCATCGCCAGCATCGTGCAGGCCGAGGCCGCCACGGAGGAGGACATGGGGAAGGTCGCCCGGGTGATCTTCAACCGGCTGGAACGCGGTATGCCGCTCCAGATGGACTCCACCATCAACTACGCCCTGCGCCGCTCCAGCCTGGAGACCACCACCGAGGACACCAGGATCGACAGCCCCTACAACTCGTACCAGCGCATGGGCCTGCCTCCCACGCCCATCGACAACCCGGGCGACGAGGCCGTTCGCGCCGCTGTCACGCCGACCCCCGGCGACTGGCTGTACTTCGTCACGGTCAAGCCGGGCGACACCCGCTTCACCGCCGACTACGCCGAACACCAGCGCAACGTCGCCGAGTACAACCGCATCCGGCAGAGCGCCTCGAAGGAGCCTGCCGAGACGAGGTGACCGGCCGGCGTCACGTGGCGACCGGTTCCTGTTCGGCCAGCAGTCGCCTGATGTCCCGTACGGCCGCGCGTCCGGCCCGGTTGGCGCCCACGGTGCTGGCCGACGGCCCGTAGCCGACGAGATGGATCCGAGGGTCGGCGACGGCACGCGTCCCCTCGACACGGATCCCGCCCCCCGCCTCCCGCAGCCGCAGCGGTCTCAGATGGCCGATGGCGGCCCGGAACCCGGTCGCCCACAGGATGACGTCGGCGGCCGCCCGCCGTCCGTCGCTCCACTCGACCCCCTCGGCCGTGATCCGGTCGAACATGGGCCGCCGGTCCAGCACCCCCGACTCCAGACCCGCCCGGATCGCGTCGTTCAGCGGCAGTCCGGTGACCGCCACCACGCTCTTCGGCGGCAGTCCCTGCCGCACCCGTTCCTCGACGAGCGCCACCGCGGCCCGGCCCGCGTCCTCGTCGAAGGGCCCCTCGCGGAAGACGGGGGGCCGCCTCGTCACCCACGTGGTGGCCGCGGCGTACGGGGCGATCTCCAGCAGGTGCTGCGTCCCGGAGGCGCCCCCGCCCACCACGACCACGCGCTGCCCGGCGAACTCCTCGGGGCCGGTGTACTGCGCGGTGTGCAACTGCCGCCCCCGGAAGGTCTCCTGCCCCGGACTGCGCGGCCAGAAGGGCCGGTCCCAGGTGCCGGTCGCGTTGATCAGTGCCCGCGCCGACCAGGGGCCGGCCGACGTCTCGACGAGCAGCCGCCCGCCCGTCCCCTCGCGCACCGCCCGCACGTCGACAGGCCGCCGCACCCGCAGATCGAAGGTCCGCTCGTACGTCGCGAAGTACTCGCCGACGACCTCGGCGGACGGCCGCGCCGGATCCGCGCCGGTCAGCTCCATGCCCGGCAGGGAGTGCATGCCGTGCACCTTGCCGTACGTCAGCGACGGCCAGCGGAACTGCCAGGCGCCGCCGGCCCGGGGCGAGTGGTCGAGCACCACGAAGTCCCGCTCGGGCTCGAACCCGGTGCGCCTGAGGTGATGGGCCGCGGCGAGCCCCGCCTGACCGGCACCGACGACGACGACCTCGACCTCCTGTGTGTTGTTCACCTTTCTACCAACGGATTGGGGCGTCCCGGTCTTCCCCGATCCGCCCCGGGACGATCACGAGCCCGGTGCTCCCCCGCCCGGCTCGCCGCGTACGTCAGGATGGGGGCATGCCAGATGCCTTCACCACCCGAGTCCTGAACCTCGCCACCGGCTCGTCGGAGCGGGTCGCCGACATCACCGGTGACTGCGAGTCCTTCCTGCGCGAGGCGGCGGCCGGCCGCGACGGTCTCCTCAACGTCTTCGTCCCGCACGCCACCGCCGGCATCGCGGTCATCGAGACCGGCGCCGGCAGCGACGACGACCTGCTGGCCGCCCTGCACACCCTGCTCCCCGCCGACGACCGCTGGCAGCACCGCCACGGCAGCCCCGGCCACGGCCGCGACCACGTCCTGCCCGCCTTCGTACCGCCGCACGCGACGCTGCCGGTGATCGGCGGACGCCTGGAACTCGGCACCTGGCAGTCGGTGTGCCTGGTGGACACGAACAGGGACAACCCCGACCGCCGGGTGCGATTGTCCTTCCTCGGGTAGCTCCGGCGCAGCCGAGGCACTGGAGGCGAAGTCCGGCCGTACCGAGCGGGAGGGCTGGGACTGGCCCCGGGAGACGGCCGGGACCGGCCCCGGGACGGCCGTGCGAGCCGGCTCGCAGGCGAAGAAGCCGACGGCCCGGTCGGAGCCGGCCGTGCCCTCGTGTGTGCGAGAAACGAGCCGCCTCTTGGCCCTGGCAGCGGGTGGATCCGTGAGAGCGGCCGGGCTCCTGACCGAGTTCGGCAGCGTGGTGCGGGCTGCCGAATCTCAGAGCCTTCTGATTTCACGTCACTACCGTCCGGGCCATGGTGCGCGACTATCTCATCATCGGGGCCGGACCGGCCGGACTCCAACTTGCCGCTCTGCTGGAACGCGACGGGCGCGACTACGTCGTCCTGGAGCGGGGGAGCGGACCGGGGACGTTCTTCACCCGGTATCCCCGCCATCGGCAGCTGATATCGACCAACAAGGTGAACACGGGTTTCACGGACCCGGAACTCAACCTGCGCATGGACTGGAACTCGCTGCTCAGCGACGACCCGGAGCTGCTCTTCACCCGGTACAGCGAGCGCTACTTCCCACCGGCGGACGACCTGGTGCGCTATCTGGCCGACTTCGCGGCACGCACCGCGGTGCGCGTCGAGTACGGGACAGAGGTCGTCCGGATCTCCCGCGCGGACGGCGTCTTCACCGTCGTCGACGACGACGGACGCACCCGGCAGGCCAAGCGGCTGGTCATGGCGACCGGTGTCTCCCGACTCCACGAGCCGCCGATCCCGGGACTCGAACTCGCCGAGCGGTACGACACCTTCGACCCCGACCCGGCGTCCTTCACCAACCAGCGGGTGCTCATCATCGGCAAGGGCAACTCCGCGTTCGAAACCGCCGACGGTCTCGTGGAGAAGGCCGCGGTGATCCACGTCGCCGGCCCGCACTCGGTCAAACTCGCCTGGAAGACCCACTATCTCGGGCATCTGCGCGCGGTGAACAACAACTTCCTGGACACCTACCAGCTCAAGTCGCAGAACGCGGTGCTCGACGGCACCGTGGAGAGCATCGAGAAGTCCGGGAGCGGCGGCTTCCGGGTGATGCTCCGCTATGCGCGGACCAGGGAACCGCTGCGCGAACTGCACTACGACCGGATCATCGTATGCACCGGTTTCCGCTTCGACGCGTCCGTCTTCGACGACACCTGCCGCCCCGCGCTCGTCATCAACGACCGGTTCCCCGAGCAGACCTCGTCCTTCGAGTCGGTCAACGTACCGGACCTGTACTTCGCCGGAACCCTGATGCAGCAGCGGGACTTCAAGAAGTCCACCAACGGCTTCATCCACGGTTTCCGCTACGCGACGCGTGCCCTGCACCGCATCCTGGGCGCCCGCCATCCCGGTACCCCCTGGCCGGCCCGGACGCTCACCGCCACGCCGGAGGCGATCGCCGACGCCGTCATCGGCCGCGTCAACCGCTCGTCGGGCCTGTGGCAGCAGTTCGGGTTCCTCGGTGACGTGGTCGGCGTGGACGGCGACCGCGCCGTGTACCAGGAAGAGGTCCCGCTCGACTACGTCACCGACGGCGGTCTCGGGCCCGCACCGCACCGGTTCGTCGTGGACCTGGAGTACGGACCCGAACACGACCAGGCCGACCCGTTCGACATCGGTGTCCCGCGCGTGGTCGAGAACGACGTCGCCCACGCCATGGATTCCACGTATCTCCATCCCGTCGTCCGCCACTACCGGGACGGCGTACTCGCCGGGACCCACCACCTGGCGGAGAACCTGGAGAACGACTGGAACCTCCCAGCGGTCCACCGGCAGCCGCTCACCAGGTTTGTGAGGGAGAGCCTTGGCTGAGCAGTTCCCCGGTGCCGTACTCGACCTCCTCGACGCGGCGGGCGACCGTACGGTGTTCGAGCACGCCGGCCGGGAGGTCTCGGGAGCCCGGCTCCTCGGCATGGTGCGGCGCGCCGTGAACGGCATGCGGCGCTGCGGTGTCGGGCCCGGCGACGGCGTCGCCATGCTGCTCGGGGTCGGCCCCGGGCCGTTCGCCGCGGTCATCGCCGCCCACGTCCTCGGGGCCCGCGTCGTCGGGGTGCGGCCCGGCCTGACCGGGCGTCAGCAGAAGCACGTCCTGAGGGATGCCGCCGTACGGGTCACCGACCGGCCCGACGGTCCCGGCGCCCGCGGTGCCGGAAGGGTCCTCGCGCTCGACAGCCTGCTGTCGGCGGAGGACGACGGTGTCCGGCCACGAGTGCTGGCACGGCCCGAGGACGTCGCCCGGCTCCTGCACACCAGCGGCAGCACCGGCGTCCCCAAGGCGTGCGCCCAGACCTACGCGGCGATGACCGCGGGCTGGGCGCACCGGCCGGACGCCTGGCCGCCCGCCGTCCGTCGACTCGCCGGGCGCCTGGACCGGTTCCTGGTGTTCGGCACCCTGGCCAGCCAGGTGATGATGGAGTACGGGCTGCTGGCACTTGCCGCCGGCGGCACCCTGGTCACCGCCGACCCGCCGGACTTCCCCGACGCCCTGGTGCGGCACCGGGCGACCGCGAGCGTCATCACGGTCGCCCGGTTGGCGAAGCTCGTGGCGGGTCAGCGCGAGTCGCCGGTGGACCTCGGCGCACTGCGCGCGCTGATGGTGTCGGGGTCACCGCTGGAGCCGGGACGGCTGCGGGAGGCGGTCGAGGTGCTCGGCCCGGTCGTCTTCCACGGCTACGGACAGACCGAGACCGGCATGATCTCCATGGCCACCCCGGAGGAGCCGGCAGGCTCCCTCGGGGTGCCGCCCGTCGAACTGGAGATCCGCGACACCTCCGGCCGCCCGGTCCGGCGGGGGACCGACGGCGAACTCTTCGTCCGTACCCCGTCGCAGAGCTCCGGCTACTGGCGGGAACCCGCCCTCACGGCGGAGGTGTTCCGCGACGGGTGGGTGCGCACCCGCGACCTCGGCCGTCTCGACGCATCGGGCCGGCTGTGGCTCACGGGACGGGTCCGTGACGTGATCATCGTCAACGCCAACGTGTACTACGCCGGGCCCGTCGAGCGGCTGCTCGCCGGGCATCCCGCGGTGGCGGAGGCGTACGTCGTCGCCGTGCCCGACGACAGCACGGGCGAGGCCGTCCACGCCTTCGTCGTCCCCTCGCCCGGTCGTACCCCGGACCTCGGCGAACTGCGCACGCTCGTGGCGGCGGAGCTGGGTGAGGCCTGCGCGCCGACCCGGCTCACCCTCATCGGCGAGGTACCGCTCACGGCCGCCGGAAAACCCGACAAGCGGCGTCTCGCGGCCGGAGGCTAGCGCCGGGCCCCGTCCCGGGCCGTGCCCGGGACGGCAGGAGGGACGGGGCGGCGCGCGCGACGCCATGGACGCCACCGCTCACGGCGCCGTGCCCTCGTTGCCCGGTGCGGGCGTTGCCGGCACGGTCTTCTCGGTGGTGACGGCCTCGCCGCGCACCAGATCGTCGAGTTCGGCGTTCAGCCCGGCGTCTTCGGGATGCCGGGCAGCGGCCTGCGGGTCGCTCCCGCGGAGGGCGACGGCTCCCCCCGCGACGGCCATGGGGAGAGCGACGAGCACCGCGGCGGTGCGCATGCCTCCCGGCGCGGAGAGGACCAGAGCGATGAGAGGGGGCCCGAAGGCTCCGCCTGATTTGCCGACCGCCGCGGCCCAGCCGCCGGCGGTCCCCCGGATGGCCATCGGGTAGATCTCGGCCGTGTAGGGGCCGATGAGTGCGATGACACCGGCGGTCCCGGCGAACAGCAGCATCACGGCGGTCAGGAGGACAGGCCGGCTGCCGTCCGTCCCGACGGCGGCCAGAGCGAGCAGCGCCGCGACGGTGAGGGCCGCGTAGACGACCATGGTGCCCTTCGCCGACCAGCGCATGTAGAGCCATGCGGCCGCGACGCAGGTGGGGATGGACAACAGCGACGAGACGAACAGCAGCGTGGCGGCGGACATGCCCCCCTCGTTCGAGGCCTCCAGCAGACTGGGCAGGAAGGTGATGAAACCCCAGTAGACGAGGCCCCAGGCGAGTGCGTAACCGCTGACGACCAGAGTCTTGGCCGTCTGAGGGCGTTTGAACAGGGTGGAGGCGGGGACGCGCCCGGCCTGGGACCGCTGGGCGGTGAAGGCGGCCGACTCCGGGATCCACCGGTTCAGCGCGATCAGGATCAGGACCAGTGGGAGCTGGGCGAACCAGAGGACGCGCCACCCGGTCAGCGGGATCAGCACCGCGGCCAGTCCGGCGGCTGCCATGTAGCCGCCGGTGGTGGTGAGCCCGGCCTGGAGCACCATGATGGCCGCGCGTCGTCCGGGCGGCAGACTCTCGGTCATCAGGGCGTAGACGACGGGCAGCATGCCTCCGGCCGCCATCCCCATCAGAGCGCACATGACCAGGATGCCGCTGTAGGTCGTCATGGCGCCGCACACCGTCGTACCGAGAAAGAGGAGGGACGCGATGAGGATCGTGGCCCTGCGCCCGATTCGGTCCGCGGCACGGCCCCCCACGAGTGATCCCAGTACCGTGCCGCTGAGTGCCACGGTGGGCAACCACGAGATCTCAGCGGCGCTGAGATGGAACTCGGCACGCATGCCGGGCTGGATGAACGCCAGGGTGGCGGGTTTCATCTGGTCGACCATCAGCGCGAAGCTCAGAACGGCGATGAGACTGTGCCGGCTCGCCCGGGCCGGGGCGGGGCCGGCCGCGGGGCCTGCTCCAGGGGGCTGCACGACCGCGAACCCGGAGATCACCACGCCCACGACGATGGCGGCCATGGCGGCCCACATCATCTCCGACGTTCCCATCATGGCCATGTGGAACCCCATGGACGCGGAATCGATGAACATCCACACGTGCTGGCCGACGCCGGCGCAGGTGAGGGCGACGCCGGTCCAGAACATCAAGGGCCGGGGTATCAGCGAAGCTGGTTGTGCGGGCAAGGTCAGTTCTCCACCCTGTAGAAGCTCTGACGGGGCTCGCCGCGGAAGCGGCCCGCCTCGGCGACGGGCGGCGCTCCGTGCGGTCGCGGCCAACGGCTCACGACCCGGCAGCCGGCCGGGACCACGACCGCCGGAACGAACGCGGGGCCGAGCTCCGTGCGAGTCATCCGGCGCCCCTTTCCGGGTGGCGGACCGGACAGCGTCCGGCCCGCTGCTCCTCGAAGTACCGTGCCGCCGGACGCCGTCGGCGGGCATGCAGGACCATGACCGTGCCGAGCACCAACTGGCGTACGCTCCGGGTGACGTCCTCCACCCCGTCCCGCAGCCGGACGAAGGTCCGCAACGCCTCCAGGCGGCGGGGCCGGGGAGGCAGGCCGCGCGGAATCAGCAGGCACGGCGCCCGGTGCGGGATGGAGCGGGTGTGCGCGGCCGTGGAGTCCAGCCGGAAGCGGCCCAGCACCTCGCGGACCGCGGCGCGCAGTACGAGCGGCGAGATCCGCCAGGCCGGACAGGGGCGGTTCGCTGCCATGCCGTACGGGATGTGGTGGACGTCCCTGGCGGTCAGGCGGGTCCAGCGGTCGGGGTCGAACTCCTCGGGCCGTTCGTATCCGGTGGCGTGGTAGTCGGGGTAGCTGAAGCACACCACGGAGCCCGCCGGCAGCACCGTCGCCTCGTCGAGCGGGATCTCACCCGTGGTGATCCGGTGGGCGATGCCGAACAGCGGGTACAGCCGCATCGTCTCGTCGAGCACCTGCGTCAGGTACCGGTCGTCCTCGGGATCCGCGGCCAGGCGCTGCTGCACCCGCGGGTGGTGGGCGAGGGCGAACAGGACGTGCGCGGTCGCCTCGGACAGTTGCACGACCGCCGTGTTGAAGAAGGTCCCTTGCAGGTAGTGCACCTGCTCCGGCACCGACAGGGAGGCCGGCAGCGGGTGCGGTACGTGGCCGGCCGCGACCCGGTCCCGCAGATAGGCGGTCAGTCGGGCCCGGCGGCGCGGATGGCGTAGACCGGTGCACTTCAGGGCGGTGATCACGTCATCGGCGTGAGCGGTGATCAGGTCCCGGGCGCGCGGCGGGCACGGCTCCCGGAAGACGAGCTCGTAGCAGAACCCGGCCCACGCGGGCATCACCAGGTCCCGCAGCCGTACGAGGCTGATCCGCGTGTCCGGCAGCGTGTCCAGCGCGCCGGCGACGGCGCGGGCCGCTGCCGCCGTGAGATCGGCCGAGTTTCCGGCGACGATGCGCCGCGTCGTCGCGGCTACGTCCTCGTAGCGTTCGCCGGGCTCCAAGTGTTCCTGGTGCACCTCGGGCCCCGGCGCCAGCCAGTACCAGAACAGGTCGGACAGGCCCGCCCCCTCGCTCCGCCCGTTCGCGGCCGGGTGGGCGTAGACCCGCTCGAACACCTCCGGCCCGTGGATGGCGTTGGGCAGGGTCACCACCCGGTCGCCGTTGACCTTCTCGAAGATGCGTACGCGCAGCGCCACCACAGCGCGCGGCAGCCACCACGCCTGCGTCCTCGTCCGGTTCCTCACCGCGGCCCCCCGTTCCGCACGACCATGTCGGCCGTCAGATCGGCGTTCCGGCGCCCGCCGCACAGGGCGAGCGTGTGGTCGTACTCCTCCCGCAGTGTCGACAGGACCCGCCGTACCCCCGTCTCCCCCTCGGCGGCCAGACCCCACATCACCGGGCGTCCCACGCCGACGGCGGTCGCGCCCAGGGCGAGCGCGACCGCGACGTCGCTGCCCCGGCGCACCCCTCCGTCGAGCAGGACCGGCACCCGGCCCGCGACCGCCTCGGTGATGGCGGGCAGGCAGTCCACGGCAGCTGGGACCGCGTCGCACTGGCGGCCCCCGTGGTTGGAGACGATCACCCCG
Organism: Streptomyces sp. WG5; assembly: GCF_049974565.1. Taxonomy (NCBI): domain Bacteria; kingdom Bacillati; phylum Actinomycetota; class Actinomycetes; order Kitasatosporales; family Streptomycetaceae; genus Streptomyces; species Streptomyces sp. WG5. The sequence goes on from NZ_JBNGGC010000007.1 coordinate 76,423, forward strand.
GCCGCACCGTGCTCGACGGCCAGCCGTGCGTCCTCCGGATGCAGTACTCCCTTGATCAGCACGGGAAGTGAGGTACCGCGCAGGGCCTCGGCGAAGTCCGGCCAGCGGACCGCCGGGGACATGGGGATGGCGGTGAGCGCGCCCGGTCCGGCACCGGGCAGGTCGCGCATGTTCTCCGAGGCGAGTCCGGGCGGCAGGTCGGTGAACCCGTTCCGCAGGTCCCTGGTGTGCCGGCCGAACACCGGCGAGTCGACGGTGATCACCAGTGCCGTGCAGCCCGCTTCCTCGGCGCGCCGGACGAGGGCGGAGGTGACCTCCCCGCGGGGGTGCAGATACAGCTGGAACCACACGGCCGGGTCGGACGCCGCTTCGCGCGCCGCGGCGACGACGTCGAGGACCGCGGTGGTCGCGGCCGTCCCCGTCACCAGGACGGCTCCCTCGGCCGCGGCGGCCCGGGCCGTGGCCCGCTCGCCGCCCCGGTGCACCAGCCGGTGGAAGGCGGTGGGTGCGACGATCACCGGCGCCACCTGCCGGGCCCCCGGCAGGTCGACGGCGGTGTCCCGCGTTTCGCTGCCGCTCAGCACCCTCGGCAGCAGCGCGTACCGGTCGAATGCCTTCTCGTTGCCGACGAGGACGCGTTCCTCGCCCGCGCCGCCCGCCACGTAGTCGTAGGGGACCGGATCCAGTGTCTTCCGTGCGCTGTCGTGCAGTTCCCGGAGCGTCACGACGCCACCGGGGTGGCCGGGCTCCGGTGCGCGGTGAGGAAGGCGTCCAGCGGGGCGCGGTGGACCTCCTCGCTGTCCCACTCGTTCTCCAGGTTCTCGGCGAGGTGGTGCTCGGCGACGAACTCACCGTCCCGGTACCAGCGGACGACCGGATGCAGATAGCGTCCGTCCAGGCCCGACGCGTCCTGCTGGGACTTGCGGCCCGCGGTGACGTCGAAGGGGTCCACCCGGTCGTGGTCCTCCCCGTATTCCAGGGTGATCACCGCGTAGGCGTCCACCTCACCGAAGTCCCCGGCGCGCACGGCGCCCGGCACGTGGCCGACGGGCACCTCCTCGGCGTAGCGCAGCGTGCCGTCCGGGGCGAGGAGCAGCAGGTCGCCGAGGACGGCGAACTGCTGCCACAGCGCGGAGGACCGGTTGACGCGGGTGATCACCGCGTCGACGGCCCGCTCCGTGGCGTCCCCGAGCACCGTCGTCGGCCAGGGCACCCTGTCGTACTGCTGCCGCAGTCCACGGTGCAGCGCCCGCACCGCGTAGCGGAAGCCGTGGATGAAGCCGGTCGTGGACTTCCCGAAGTCGCGGCCCTGCATCAGTGTCCCCGCGAAGTACAGACCGGGTACGTTGACCGACTCGCCGAGAGGCGTCAACTCCGGGAAACGGCCGTCGACGATCAGGTCCGGCGTGCAGGTGTCGTCGAAGATCGAGCCGTCGAACCGGAAGCCGGTCGCGACGATCACCCGGTCGTAGCGGATCTCCTTGACCACCTCGTCGACCCGCTCGAAGGAGACCGGTACGTGAAAGCCGTCCGGCTCACGTCTGACGGCGAGCACCCGGCCGTCGAGGAGAGCGTTCTGCGACTTCAGCTGGTAGCTGTCCAGGAAGTTGTTGTAGACCGCGCGCAGGTGTCCCACATAGTGCGTCCGCCAGGCCATCTTCAGCGAGCCCGAGCCGACGACGTGGATGACCGCCGCGGTCTCCATCAGGTTCTCGGCCGTCTCGAAGGCGGAGTTGCCCCGGCCGATGATGAGCACCCGCTGATCGGTGAAGGACTCCGGGTCGGTGTCGATCGTGTCGTAGCGTTCGGCCAGTTCGATGCCCGGGATCGACGGCACGTTCGGCACGGGCACTCCGGTGGCGGCCACCAGACGCCGGGCACGCCACGCCTGCCCCGTGTGGTCGGTGACGGTGAAGACCCCGGCGTCGCGGGAGACCTTCTCGACGGAGGTGTCGTACCGCACGCGCACCCCGGTCCGGGCGGCGAAGTCCGTCAGGTAGCGCACCAGGTCGTCGGCCGGCGGGAAGTAGCGGGGGCTGTACCGGGTGAACAGCAGCTCCGGGTCGTCGCTCAGCAGGGAGTTCCAGTCCATCCGCAGCCGCAGCTCCGGATCGTCGTACCCCGTGTGCACCTTGTTGTTCGAGATCAGAAAGCGGTGCCGGGGGAACCGCGTGAAGAACGTGCCCGGACCACTGCCGCGCTCCAGAAGGACGTAGTCCGCGCCGTCCCGCTCCAGGAAGGCGGCGAGTTGCAGCCCGGCGGGCCCCGCGCCGATGATCAGGTAGTCATGGGTCATGCTCCGGAAGCTAGTCACCGGATTTCAGAGCGCTCTGAGATTCCCCGCCTATGTTTCCGGACGTGCTCACCACCACGGACATGGTCTCCCTCGCCGGCCCCCTGGACTCCGCCGCCCTGCGCCGCGCGGCGACACCGCTCACCGTCGGCGTGGACGCCGGGGTCCGGGCGCGGCTGGACCGCGGCCGCCGGTTCCTCCACGGCCTGCGGCACGGTGGCGATTCCCCCCGGATCTACGGCGCCACCACCGGGTTCGGCGCACTCGTGGGGTACGCCGGCCGTCCCGACGAGGCGGACCAGTGCGACAACACCCTGGCCCACCTCGGGGCCGGTCAAGGACCGGACCTGCCGCACGAGATCTGCCGCGCCGCCCTCCTGCTGCGCACCTGGTCCCTCGCCCAGGGTGTTTCCGGTGTGTCCGCGGAGGTCGTCGACCGGCTCGCCGCGATGTTCGCCACGACGTTCTCGCCCGCCGTCCCCCGCTACGGATCCGTCGGGGCCAGTGGTGACCTGATCCCGCTCGCCTACGCCACCCAGGCCCTGCGCGGCCGGGGGCACGCCTACGTGGACGGCCGCCGCATGCCGGCCGACGAGGCGCTGACCGCCGCCGGGCTCCGTCCGCTCGCTCTCGACGGCCGCGACGCGCTGGCCCTCGTCAACGGCACCTCCGTCACCACCGCGGCGACGGCACTCGCCCGCGACACCGTCCGCACGGCGCTCCGTTCACTCATGGCCCTCACCTGTCTGCTGGCCGACACTCTCGGCTGCGATCCCGGCTTCCTCGACGGGGACCTGCTGCGCGTCTACGGCCACACCGGCGCGATCGACGTCGGCGCGCGGATGCGGCGGACGCTCACCGGCATCGTCCCCTCCGGAACGCGTCCGCTGCAGGAGCCGTACAGCATCCGTTGCGCCCCCCAGTTGCTCGGCGCCGCCGAGGACGCGCTGCGCTACGTCGACGGTGTGGTCGCCGCGGATCTCGGCGGCGTCAGCGACAACCCGCTGCTCTTCCCCGACGACGACGCGCAGAAGGGAAAGGTGGTGCACGGCGGGAACTTCTTCGGGCAGCCCGCCGCGTTCGCGGCCGACCTGCTGGCCTCTGTCACCGCCCAGCTGGGCAACCTCGCCGAACGCCAGCTGGACCTGCTGACGGACCCGGCACGCAATGGAGGGCTGCCCCCGATGCTCGCCACCGCACCGGGCCTTCAGCACGGTCTCCAGGGCGTACAGCTCGCGGCCACCGCGTTCGTCGCGGAGATCCGCCGCAACGCGACACCGGCCGGGATGCAGAGCCTGCCGACGAACCTGCACAACCAGGACGTCGTGCCGTTCGGCACCCAGGCCGCCCTGCGCTCCTACGACATGGCGGAGCTGCTCGGCCTGCTGTTGGCTCCCTCGCGCTCGGTCTGCGCCAAGCCGTCCACGTCGGCGCCCGCCGTCCCACCGCGCCCCGGTCTGCGGAACTCCTCGACGCTCTCATCGAGGTGATCCCCCCGGTCGAGCCGGACCGTCCGCTGGACGCGGACGTCCGCGCCGCGGCAGGCCTGCTCGCCGCGCGCGAGCTGCCGTGACCGGACCCGCCGGGGCCGGGACGCCGGGCAGGGGATCGTACTCCGGCAGCCGGATGACGAAACGGGCGCCGTGGCCCGGACGGCCGGTGGCGGTGACCGTGCCCCGGTGGCGCGTGACGACCTCCCGCAGCAGCGCGAGCCCCAGCCCGTACCGTCCGCCGTCGCCGCTGCCACGGTGGAATCTCTGGAACAGCTGTTCCACCGTGGCCGGGTCGAAGCCGGGCCCGGTGTCCGTGACGGCCAGCCCGACCATGCCGGCGGAGCGCGACAGCGTCACCTCGATCCGCCCCTCGGCGGGGGTGTGGCTGATCGCGTTGGACAGCAGCTCACCGACGGCGCGGCGCAGCGCGGACTGTATACCGTCGACGAAGAGGGGACGCGGGGGGCCGTCCACGACGACGGTGAGGCGACGGGCCCGCGCCCGGTCCGACTCCTCGGCCACCACTGCCCGGGCCAGCGCGACCAGGTCGACCGGCCGGCGTTCCGACGGCCGTGCCGGGCCTGCCGCGAGGCTCGCGGACAGCAGCAGGTCGTCGAGCACCTCGCCGAGCCGGCCGGCCGAAGTGACCAGCCGGTCCAGCCCGTCGCGGTGGGGGACCGGCAGATCCTGGTCAGCCGCCTGCCGGGCCAGCACCTGCGCCCGCGTGTGCACCTGGGTGACGGGAGTGCGCAGCTCGTGACTGGCGTCCGTGACGAACTGCTGCTGCCGGGTGAGGGCCTCCGCCAGCGGGGCCACGGCCCGTCGTCCGAGGAGCGCCCCGGTGACGGCCGCGGCGAGCAGCCCCACCAATTCGGCCACGCCCAGCGCGAACCAGAGATGGTTACGGTCGGCCAGCTGGAAGCGCATGTCGAACACCGCCTGCACCACGTCCCCGTCCGCCCGGAGCTGCGTGCGCACCAGGTAGACCGTGTGGTTGCGTTCCACGGTGCGCTCCACGGCCTCGTGGGTGCGCCGCACCCGGTCCAGGTCGGCGCGCAGCGGGAATCCGTCCGGGGCGTTGGACAGCGGGGCCACGCCGGGCGCGTACAGCCAGGTGCAGACCGGCGGGCTGGTCAGATCGCCGTAGCCTGCGCCGTAGCGCAGCTCACGCCACACCTGCTCGTTCTGCCCGTGCACCATGACGGTGTGCGCGATGCCGCCGACGACCGTGATCAGCAGCGTGATGATCGCCGCGGTGATCACGGCGATCCGCAGACGCGCCCGGCGCACCGCCGCCCACTCGGTGGGGGCTGAGCGCCTCACAGTGTCCCCAGGCGGTAACCGAGACCGCGGACCGTGCGCACGACCTGCCGGCCGAGCTTGCGGCGGAGGTAGTAGACGTAGGTGTCGACGATGGACGACGCGGGCGCCTCCTGGAACACCAGCCGGCGCAGCTCCGCCCGCGAGTGCACGGTCGCGGGGCGCGAGGCGAGCACCCACAGCAGCGCGAACTCCCGGGCCGCGAGGGCGACCTGCTCGCCACTGGCCAGCTCGACCTCCCGGCGGCCGACGTGCAGGCGTCCCGATCCGATCCTGAGGACATCGGTGGCTTCGAGCGCCCGCCGGCACAACGCCCGTAATCGAGCGCTCAGTTCGTCGAGCTCGAACGGCTTGACGAGGTAGTCGTCGGCACCGGCGTCCAGCCCGTCGACCCGGTCGTGGACCGTCCCCATCGCGGTCAGCAGCAGGACCGGCGTCCGGACGGCGCGGGACCGTAACCGGTTCACGAGGTCGAGGCCGTCGAGCGCCGGCAGGCGTCGGTCGACGACGAGCACGTCGTACTGCCGGGAGAGGCCGAGGTGCAGGCCCCGCTGGCCGTCGGCCGCGACGTCGACCGCGTACCCCTCGTCCCGCAGTATGCCGGAGAGCATGCCGACCAGCTCCCGGTCGTCCTCGACCAGCAGCAGCCGCCAAGGACCCCGCGCGTGTCTCCGCGTCACAGTTCTGCTCCCCTCGCCCGCCCCGCAACCCCTGTCAACGCCCCTGTGCGGGAGGGGGTTCCCGGCCGGCCGAGGAGGCGGCCGGACAAGGAATGGGCCGGGGGAGGGACGCGGTGGCGGACCGTGCGGGCGGACGGGCGCGGTACGAGGGGACCGGCCGCGCGCCGCACCGTCGACGACGCGGGACACTGCGGCGGTTGCCTCGACGGAGCCCGGCGGACACCGGCGGGGACGAGGCGGCGGCAGCCGAAGAGCCAGGCGATCGACCCTTGGGTCTTCGCGTGTGCCGGCCGAGGCGCTCGCCGGACCCGACGCGGGACAGGGGATCCGGGGGGGCGAGGTTCCGGACGCGGGTCAGGGGCGTGCTCAGGCGTCGGGTGTGTCCTGGGTGAGTCGGCGCACCCACTCGACGTCCGGCTGGTGCGAGGCGTGACCGTCCCGGGCCGGCGACGGGTCGTTGGCGGCGTTCGCCGGGTCCACGAGCCGACGCAGGCCGGTGCGCAACAGGGCGCCGTCGACCGAGGCGATACCGCTGAGGGCGAGCACGGACACTCCCTGGTCGAGGGCGGTCATGAGCTGTGCGACATCGTCGGACGGGAGGTGCTCGCCGTCCGGCCGGCGCGCGGTGGCGACCCGTCCGTAGGCCTGGAGGAGGACCTGGACGCGTGCGCGGAGCAGGTCGGTGAGCTTGTCGTCGCGGGCGGCGGTCGCGATGAACTCCAGCATGGCGAGTCCGAAGCCGCGGACCATCTCCGCCGCCTCCTCGGCCTGGCCGGTGTCCTTGTCCGGCGAGGACGCGGCGGGGCCCGACGCCTCGGGTGTCGCGAACGGGTCCCAGTCCTCGCCGCGAAGCGCTTCCAGGTTGTGGTCCATCACCGCCAGGAACAGTTCGGCCTTGCCGCCGAAGTTCGAGTAGACCGCGCCCTTGGAGAATCCCGCCTCGTTGGCGATCCCCTCCAGGCTCGCCCCGTGGTAGCCGTCGCGCGCGAAGGTGCCCAGCGCCGCCATCGTCAGCGCGTCACGGGTCTCCCGCTTCTGCTCGGTACGGCTCCGCCGTACCCGGGGCGTGGTCGTCAAGGCGCGCTGGTTCATGTCCCCATCGTAGTTGACGTACCCGCAGCATCGCGATACCAATGGGATTTAGATACCGTGAGAATCTGAATACCGACGGTATCGAAAGTGACCCGGGCGAGGCCCCGATGACGGAGGATCAGGCATGACTGACGCGGTGTTGGAGGTCCGGGGCCTCACGAGGAGGTTCGGCCCGGTCGTCGCGAACGACGGGGTCGATCTGCGGGTCAGGGCGGGCGAGGTGGTCGGGCTGCTCGGACACAACGGCGCCGGCAAGACCACGCTGGTCTCGCAGATCGTGGGCCTGCTCAAGCCCGACAGCGGGTCGATCCGGGTGGCCGGTGTGGACGCGGTCGCGGACCCGGCCACGGCCCGCCGCTGCGTCGCGCTCCAGGCACAGTCCCAGGCGCCGATAGACGGTCTGACGCCCAGGGGGGCGATCGAGATCGCCGGACGCCTGCGCGGCATGTCCCGTACGGCGGCATCGGCCGCCGCGCGCACGCTCGCCGACGAACTGGACATCCACGAGTGGCTCGACCGGCGCGCCCTGCCGGACGGCCGCGGTCTGTCCGGCGGTGTGCGCCGTCTGGCCGCGTTCGCCATGGCCGCGGTCGCGCCCGTGCCCCTGGTCATCCTCGACGAGCCCACCAACGACGTCGACGCGGGCCGCCGGCGTCGCCTGTGGGACACCGTCCGCCGCCTCGGCGACGACGGCGCGGGGGTCCTGCTCGTCACCCACAACGTGGTGGAGGCCGAGCGGGTGGTGGACGAGCTGGTCGTGCTCGACCACGGCAAGGTCGTCGCCGCCGGCTCGCCCAGCGGCCTGCGGGGGTCCGGCGACAACGACCTGCGACTCGAGCTCTCGCTGAACCCCGACGGCGCGGACCCCTCCGACCCCCTGGCCGCCGTGCCCATTCCGGTGACCCGCCGGGTCCGCCTCGGCCGCCGGGTGCTGCTGACCCTCGGCCCGGGTGATGCCGAGGCAGCCGTCTCCTGGGCCACGAGGCTGCGCTCGAGCCGGCTCATCGAGGAGTACTCGCTGGCCCCCGCCACCCTCGAAGACGTCTACCTCGCCGCCACCACCGGAGCAAGCCCGGGCGCGGCCGCCACCACGGAGGAAGCAACCCATGTCTGAGGCAACCGTCGTCGCGCCCCGCACACGGGTGCCTCGCGCCGTTCCGCCGCGCACCGGCCTGTGGGCGACCTACGGAAACCTGCTGCGCTGGAACATGGCCCAGATCGGCGCGATGCTGCCGCTGATCATCATCGTCCAGGCGGTGCTCGCCGCCGGCATCATCGTCGGCTTCGGGTTCCTCATCAGCGACATCAACACTCCCGCGGCCCTGTTCCTGTCCACGGGCACCCCCACCGTGCTGCTCATGGTCATCGGCCTCGTGATGGTCCCCCAGGGCGTGGCGCAATCACGCACCAGCGGCACCTTCACCTACCTGCGGGCGCTGCCGGTGCCCCGTCCGCTCCACCTGCTGGCCGACCTGACGGTCTGGCTGGTGGTCGCGCTGCCGGGCATCCCCGTCTCCGTCTTCGTGGCCTGGCTGCGCTACGACCTGACCTACAGCTTCGACTGGCCCGTCCTGATCGCCGCGTCCGTCCTGACCGCGGTGATGGCCACGTCGGTCGGCTACGCGCTCGCCGTGCTCCTGCCGCCGCTGCTGGCCCAACTCGCCAGCCAGGTGCTGGTCTTCTTCGTCATGCTGTTCTCGCCGATCACCTTCCCGGAGAGCCAGCTGCCCGGCTGGCTCAGGGCGGTCCACGACGTGCTCCCGTTCCGGCCCGCCGGTGACCTGCTCCGTTCCGGGCTGGTGTCGGGCGGCGGGGGTGTGGACTGGACCGATCTGGCCGTGCTGTCGGCCTGGTGCCTGCTCGGGCTGGTGATCAGCGTCCGCGCACTGGTCCGTCGAGCCTGAGACGGAGCATCGGGCGGCCGGCGTGAGGTGATCCTTTCGCCGGTTCGCCGGCGCATCGAAGTCATGGGAAAATCCCAACCCTCCGACGGCGTCCAGTGCGTTGACCTGTCCTTAGGGTACCCAGAGGGCCCGAGGGAGCGCGTCGGACGACCGGGGCGAGCCCGTCGGCAGGCTGACGGCCGAGCGGTGGTGACGAGGTGCCGACGGTCCTCGTCCTCGACATCGACCGGCTCTCGGACGCCGACACGGAACGGTTCCGGCAGGCCGTGCCGGCCGAGCGGCGGGCGCGCGCGGACAGGTTCCACTTCCCGGCGGACCGGAAGCGGTGTCTGGCGGCCGGCGTGCTGCTGCGCTACGCCCTGCTCGAACACCACGGCCTGCGCGCCCGCGACCTGGTCCTGGACCGGAACGAGTTCGGCAAACCGATCCTGGTGAACCGGCCCGACCTGCACTTCAGCCTGTCGCATTCCGGGCGGTGGGTGGCGTGCGCCACGGGTGCCACGGAGATCGGCGTGGACGTCGAGCACACCAGTGCGGGGACCGTCGACATCGCCCACCGGTTCGCGCCGGACGAGCACGCCTGCATCTGCGCGGCGCCGGCCGGTGAGCGGGCGCGCCGGCTCGTACAGATCTGGACGCTCAAGGAGAGCTATGTGAAATACCCAGAGAGGACGAGAGCGACATCTCTCTCGCCGAGCCCGCAGCCAAAGACCTGCTCACCGTCTGCTGAAGGCGGCCTCGAGGGGCTCCGGGCCGGGCACCGCCCGCCCCGGAGCCCCTCGAGGGCCCACCCACAGCCGGATGGTCGGCCGTACGCGCAGACCCCCGGGCCCGTCCTGCGGCCCGGCCGGCCCGCGTCCACCGTCGGCCGCAGCAGCGGGAGCAGCCTCGGGCCGCAGCAGCGGGGCAGCCTCGGGCCACCCGAACGTATTGCCGGGAAAACCGCTTTTCACAAGGCAGTGTCCTCCGACCGGAGTACCCCGTTGTCACCACGTACAAGCCGTGAGTTACCGGTGAAAGTGGTGAAGATGGCACACATGGCGAATGGGTGCAGGCGCGTTGTGGTGACGCTCTGCTGCGGCCTGATGATGGCGGGCGCGGGCGGGACGGCCCACGCGGACAGCAACGACAATCTGGCCGACCCGCCGATGAAGTGCGGTTCGGGGCTGCTTTCCGCGAGCGGCGAGGGGCAGTCGTGCGTCACGGACCAGCGCGTCGACCAGCAGATGGTCAAGCACCACAGCAAGAGCGTCGACCTCGTCGACTTCGCCGACGTGATCACGCCGCTCGACGGCCTGCTGCCCTGAGGCTTCGTCCTTCCCCCTCCGCGTCCGGCCGGAGAAGCCGGGGCGGGTGTCCCCGTTCAGTTCAGGAGTTCATCGATGCGTACCCGTCAGTTCGTCGGCGCCGCGGCCCTGGCCGCGGGGGTGCTGGTGCCGGCCGCCGCAGGAGTGGCCGCGGCGGACACCAACATCAACACCCACAGCCCGTCGATGCTGTGTGACACCGGGCCGGCGGCCGCCACCACCGCTCACAGTTCGTGCGAGGCACGGCAGAGCGTGAGGCAGGGCGTGCTGAAGACCCACACCGAGGACGTCGATCTGGTCAACCGGCTCGACATCGCCGTGCCGGCCGCCCTGGGGGCCTGAACATGACGGCAGGACGTTCCAGGGGCGTGATGCGTGCGGCCGGCCTGTCGCTGACGGCGTTCGCCGCCGTTGTGGCGAACGGGGCGGAGGCCGCGGCCGACTCCAACCAGACCGAGCAGAAACCGGTGATGCTCTGCAACGTCGTGCTGCTCTCGCCCGGGGCCCAGGTCGGCGACGGATGCCAGGCCCTGCAGGCCAGCGGGCAGAGCATCGTGAAGGAGGACAGCGTCAGCCACACGCTGGTCGACTTCATCGGTGTCCGTCCGAGCCTGTTGTGACGGAGCGGTCCGGCCGGCCGGACCCGGCCGGACCGGGACCGGCCGGGGGAGTGACTCCGGCCGGTCCCGGCGGGCCGTCCGGCCCGTCAGGACGCGGGCGAGGCGCAGGCCCGGACGGTGTCCCACGCCCGGCGGACGGTCGTCTCGTCGGCGTACGGGGACCCCAGGGCGGCGCGGAGCACCGGCCGGCCGTCCACGGTGGCGGGAGTGCACAGGACCTGGGGCTTCCCGGTGAGGCGACGGGTGACCTCCCGGGTCGACTCGTCGGTCTCCGCGCGGAGGACGACGAGCCCGAGCCGGTGGGCCACGAGACGGAAGCCGGGCTCCCGCTCGACCAGGGAGGCGAGCAGGGCGGCGAGCCGGATGTCGTGCCGGATCACCTCCCGCAGTCCCTCCAGTCCGTGAGCGCGCAGTACGTACCAGAGTTTCAGGGCGCGCATCGGGCGGCCGAGCGGCACCTGCCAGTCCTTGAAGTCGACGACCTGCCCCGAGTCGGTGGCGTCGTTGCGCAGGTAGGAGGAGGTCGCGCCGAGCGCGTCGGTCAGGTCCTTGCGATCGGCGACCCACAGGATGTCGCAAGGGATGCCGGTGCGCATCCACTTGTGGGCGTTGACGGCGTAGGACTCCGCGAGTTCCGACTCCGCGTCCTCGGCCCGCAGTTCGGGGCAGAGCGCCGCACTGCCGGCGTAGGCGGCGTCGACGTGCAGCCAGACGCCGCGTTCCCGGCAGACGGCGCCGATCCGGGGTACCGGGTCGATGGCGCAGGTGGCGGTGGTGCCCACGGTCGCGACGACGGCGGCGGGCACCAGACCCGCGGCCCGGTCGGCGTCGAGGCGGTCGGCCAAGGCGACAGGATCCATGGTGTGCGTGCCGGGGACGGTCGGGACGAGGACCGGTTCGCCGGCGCCGGCGATGCGGACCACCTTGGGCACACTGTGGTTGGCCTGGTCCGTGCAGTAGACGCGCAGCCGGCCCTCCGTCCCGTGCTCGCGCCACCGGCCCCGGGAGGCCCGGTGCAGGGCGGCGGCCACGGCGACCAGCGCGGCCGACGACGCCGAGTCCTGGATCACGCCGCCGCCCAGCCCGGACGCGTGCGTGAAGCGGGGCGGAAGCCCCAGGGCGCGGGCGAGCCAGTCGCACACCCGCTGTTCCAGTTCCGTGGCGGCGGGCGACGTCGACCACATCATGCCCTGGACGCCCAGGCCCGCCGTGACCAGCTCGGCCAGGACGGAGGCGGGCGAGTTGTTGGTCGGGTAGTAGCCCAGGAAGTTCGGGTGCTGCCAGTGCATCAGCTGCGGCACGATCGTGTGCCAGGTGTCCTCGAGGATGCAGGCCAGGTCCTCGCCCTGCTCGGGGGCGGTCTCCGGGAGCGCCTTGAGCGTGGTGCCCGGCGGACCGGGCGGCACCACGGGGAGTTCGCAGGAGGCCAGGGACCGCCAGTGGTCGGCCAGGCGGCCCGCCGCGTCAGCCGCGGCGGTCCGAAAAGCGTGCTCGTTCATGTGCGGAAATTAGAGGCGCGACGGCCCAGGTCCACACCCGATGGAGTCATGATCACTCGTACGAGCCCCGTGTGGCTGCCCCCGCCCGAACTGCTGCCCGACGCCCGTTCGGCACTCCGCGGCGCAGCGGAGAGGCAGCCCGCCCCGGGCGACGGCCTCGGGCCGGTTCCCGGCTCCGGTGCCGCCCTCCGTCCCGGGGACGCCGAACCCCTCGCCGACCCCAGGGAAGCCGTGTACGACGCGCACTTCGGTGTGGCCCGTACCTCCCGCGACCCGGCGCGCACCCTGATGCGGGCACTGCTGCGGACCACCGCCGAGGCGAGTGCCTGGGTCTCCGGGGAGGACCGGGCCGCACTGCACACGGCACTGGCGGTCTGCGGGTCGAGCGCGCCCGCCCCCGTCGGCGCGCAGGCCGGGACCGCGACGGCCCGTTGGAGGGCGGGGCACCGGCTGTTCTTCGCGCTCACCGCGGTCACCGTCGTCGCCCTGCGCGACGCCACCGCCCGGCCCGTGGGACGTCACCCCGGACCGGCCGCGACCCGGGACGCGGCCGTCCTGCTCCGGGCGAGTGCGGCCGCCATGAACGCGACCGCGTCCTTCGCCCCGCACGCCTACGAGACGGAGGTGCGGCCGTCGATGGAACCACCCGAGGAGCGGGACGGCTTCTCCGGATTGTGGTCCGCCGACCACCGGGCCCTCGTGAGGCAGCTGGGGATCTGGGGCAGGGCCCACACCGATGCCTGCCCCGCGGGGTGTGTTCCGGGACGGGCACTCGGTGCCGCCCTGGCGGACGTGCACGCGGCTCACCACGGCATCTGCGCCCGCTTCGTCGGCCGCGGCCCCTCCCTGCTCGGGACCGGCGCCGACGCCTTGCACACCCTGGACCGCCTGGCCGTCTCCCGCGGCAGGCTCCTGCGGCCGGACGTGGCCCCGCCGCCCGTGCCGCGCCGCCGCGAAACCGCCGACCACCGGAGGAACTGATCGTGCGCCCGAACGCCACCCCACCCGCCCGGCCACGGACCCGGCCCGGGCCCGCGCCCGCCGCCTTCCCTCCGGTACGGGAACCGGAGGGCGCCCGCCCGGTCACGCTGGAAGGCGTCGAGGCCGACGAGGGGACGGCTCACCTGGAACGGCTGGCCGACGAGATCGTCTTCCTCGACCGCTCCGCGTTCCTGCCGGCCACCTGCCGCCCCGCCACCGGACTGGTACGGCACGAGCCCGTCTCCCCGCTGCTGACGGCCCCGCCCCCGCCGCGGCCCGCACACCGCACCGGTGGGCGGACGGTCGCCGTCGCCTTCGCCCCCGAACACGGTGACCACGCGCGAGCCTGGGCCCGGCGGCACGGCTGCCCTCTGCTCGCCCCGCCCGCCGGTATCACCGCCCGCGCCTCCGACAAGATCGACTCGTTGGGACTGCTGGCCGAGGCAGGCGTCGCCGTCCCCGAGTACGTGGTCGTCCCGGCGGAGCGGCAGCCGTCGGCCGCCGCCCACTGGCCGGACGGCTGGGACGCCGCGGTGCTCCAGCGCCGGGAGAACAACCTGGCGGGCCGCGGCACCGTCCCCCTGGACACACCGGACGCGCTGCCCGCGGCGCTGGACGCGTGGGCCGGCCACACCCTGCGGCTCAGCAGACGCGTGCCCGGACTGCCGTTGACCGTCAGCGCCTGCGCGGGAGCGGACCGGACCGTCGTCTCCGCCGTCTCCCACCAGCTTGTCGGCCTGCCCGAACTGACCCCGGGGTGGGGCACCCACTGCGGCAACCAGCTCCTGGACGACTCCGACCTGTCCGCCCCGCTCCTCGCCCGCGTCCGGGACACCGCCCGGGCCGTCGGCGACGCGCTGCGACGGCACGGCTTCCGGGGCGTCTTCGGCCTCGATCTCGTCGTCGGCGACGGGACGCCCGTGGTCATCGAGATCAACCCGCGTTTCCAGACGGTGGCCTCCCTGGCCCAGGCGGCCGAGACCGCCGCCGGACTGCTGCCCCTGCTGGGGCTGCACGTGCTGGCCTGTCTGCTGCCCGAACTGCCCCCCGTCCGCGCCACGACGCGGCCGGTGCCGCGGCTCGCGCAGCTCGTCGTGCACGCCCGGTGGCCCGGGAACGTCACGGGCCTGCCCCGCCCCGGTCATTACCGGCTGACAGGAGAGGGGCCCCTCGAACTGCTCGGACCGCTCGAGGGCCGCACGTTCGACGAGACGGCTCTCCCGGATCCCCTCCCACGGCAGGAGGCCGGGACGGCCCTGCTCTGGCCGCACGCCTCCCCGGGCCCGGTGCTGCCCGGCGACGAACTCGCGCTGGTGCAGACCGGACACCACCTCTGCGACGTGTCCCCGCGACCCGCCCTCGGCCCCTGGGGCCGGTCCTGGACCGAACGACTCCTCACCCAGGAGATCCGAACCACGACAGGTGATGCCGTATGACCAGCGACACCACGTCCACCGGCACAGGCCCCCCGGTCGATGTCTCTCCGGCCGGCGTGCCCCCGGTCGATGTCTCCCCGGCCGGCGTGCCGCCGGTCGATGTCTCTCCGGCCGGCGTGCCGCCGGTCGATGTCTCTCCGGCCGGCGTCTCCCCGGACGCCGGCCCGGTGCCGTCGGCCCGCTCCGCGAGCGGCGGTGAGGCCCCGCACCCCTACCGCCCCGGTGAACTCGCCCTGTCCGCCGAGGAGATGCGGGACGCCGGCCACCATGCCGTCGACCTCGCCGTCCAGCGGCTGTGCACGGTGGCGGACGGCCCGCCGCACACCGTCGCCGATCCCGCCGGACTCGCGGCACTCCTCGGCGAACCGCTGCCCGAGGACGGCGGCGACCTGACCGGACTGCTCGACCACCTCGCCCACGACGTACTGCCGCTCGGTATCCGGTTCGACCACCCCCGCTGCTTCGCCTTCGTGCCCACCACCGGAAACTATCCCGCGGTCCTCGCCGACCTGCTCTCCACCGCCCACCTGAGCGTCCCCGGCGCATGGCTGGTCGGTTCCGGCCCCACCCGCGTCGAACTGACCGCCCTGGACTGGCTGAAAGAGCTGCTGGGCCTGCCCGGACACTGGGGCGGCCTGTTCGTCAGCGGCGGATCCGTCGCCAACCTCACGGCACTCGCCGCCGCCCGCGACCACCACCTCGACGGTGATCTCGCCGGCGCCCGCCTCTACTGCTCCACCCAGGCCCACCCCTCCGTCGCCCGCGCCGTCCACCTGCTCGGTCTCGGCCGCGACCAGCTCATCGCCCTCGAACCCGACGCCGTCCAACGCCTCGACCCGCGGGTCCTGGCCGCCCGGATCGACGCCGACCTCACCGCCGGCCTGCGTCCCTTCGCCGTCGTCGCCACCGTCGGCACCACCAGCACCGGCGCCGTCGACCCCGTCACGGACCTCGCGCGGCTCTGCCGCCGTCACGGCCTGTGGCTGCACGTCGACGGCGCCCACGGGGCGGCGTTCGCCCTTTCCGAGCGCGGCCACGACCTGCGCGACGCGCTGGGGCACGCCGACTCCCTCACCTTCGACCCGCACAAATGGCTGTTCCAGCCCTACGAGACCGGCTGTGTCCTCGTCCGGAACCCGGAGCTTCTCAGGGCCACCTTCCGGATGGCACGCCACCACCTCGACACCGGATACCTCCACCCCGCCGAGGCCCGTCACGACGAGGTCAACCTCGACGACCTCGGCCCCCAGCAGTCCCGGGGCCTGCGCGCCCTGAAGGTGTGGCTCTCCCTCAAGACCTTCGGCGCCGCGGCCTTCCGCCGTGCCGTCGAGCACGGCCTCCACCTGTCCGACCACGCCGCCGCCCGCATCACCGCCCACCCCGACCTCGACCTCGCCGGCGCACCCGGCCTCGGCATCCTCACCTTCCGCTGCCGGCCCCCGGGCTGCCCCGCCGACCCGCCCGCCGTCGACCGCCTCCAGCAGTCCGTCAGCGACGCCGTCCGTGCCACGGGCCAGGCACTGCTTCTGACCACCCGTGTCCAGGGCCGGACGGTCCTCAGGATGTGCACCATCAACCCGGCCACCACCACGGCCGACATCGACACCGCGCTCGACCTGGTGGTCCGGGCGGGGCGGGAGGCGCAGCAGAAGCCCCGGTGACGCCGCAAGGAGGCGTCGCACACTCCTGCCGCCGTCCGTGACCCGGCCGCGGGGACAGCGCTCGGCACCCGCTTCGGACGGCCACTGCCCTCAGGGAGCGGGAGACCGCGTCGCAGGCCGCGACAGTGGAGACCGACCGCTTCCACGGTTCCGGTCGCACCGGACAGGCGCTCGGGCGTCCTCGGCGGTGTACGGCTCAGGCGTCACCCGGCTGACCCGGGCGGTGAGCGCGGGACGGTCAGCGCTTGAGATCCATTTCCTCGAGGCGGGTCTGCACGGTCCGGCCGCTCTCCCACGCGTTGGCGCCCGGGACCACGTCCGGCATGGGGATGTCCGCCCGGTTCTGCCGCTTGCGGGACGTGGAGATGCCCAGCCTGTCGTCCCGGGCCTGGATCATCTCGTCCGAGGCCTGCCCGTCCTCGGTGAAGCCCATCATCAGCTGCGGGATGCCGTAGGGGAAGTCGTCCCGGTCGTACTGCCAGGTGTGGAAGGTCTTGCCGTAGGTGGTCACGAGGTCCTCGAAGTAGGCGTGCTCGGCCAGGTCGGGGATGCCGGGAGCGGTGAGGCTGCCGGACTTCACCTCGTAGTGGTGGCTGTGCCACAGCCGTTTCTCGTCCTCGGGCAGGGAACGGAAGCGCTCCTCGCTGATGATGTACTCGATGCCGATCAGACGGGCGTCGGGAGCGTTCCGGTCGAAGATCACGCACTGGTGCAGGTCGTGCCGGAGGTGGATGCAGAAGTGCGTGGCCTCCACCTGGCGGCCCATGTCGTCGGCGTACATGTGGAAGCCGTTGAGGTAGGTGCTCATCGCGTCGATCGGGTACTTCGTCTGCATCGCGCCCGCCGCCAGGTCCAGCGCGCGGTGCTTGAGCGGGTGCCCCTTGCCCACCTTGCCGATCGTGGCTGCCTTGCGGCCGAGCAGGAGACCGGCCGCGGCCGTCACGCCTGCCGCGGCACCGAGCGCGGCGGACGCGGCCGGTCCCCGGCCGGAACCGTGTGAACGGTGGGTGCCGTGTATGGATGCCATGGGCGGCGAGTGCCCCGTGCCCGGAGGCCGTAACGGGCCGCGCGGCGGGCCGGCTCGGCCGCCGCTTCGAGCGGCGACACGGCCGGGCTACAGTTGGCCGCATGAGCCGCTGGACGGATTTGGCAGGGAAGACATCCGGGGAGGACTACGCCGCACGGTTCGAGACCCTGGCCCGGAGCGGCGAGGACGTGCACGGCGAGGCGCGGTTCTGCGCGGCCCTCGTGCCTCCCGGAGCGCGGGTGCTGGACGCCGGCTGCGGTACCGGACGGGTCGCGATCCGGCTCGCGGAGCTCGGGTACGACTGCGTCGGGGTGGACCTTGACGCGTCGATGCTGGCGGTGGCACGGAAGCAGGCACCGGGACTGCCCTGGTTCCAGGTGGATCTGGCCGCGTTCGATCCGGACCGGCTCGGCTTCGCAGCGGGCTTCGACCTTGTCGTCGCCGCGGGCAATGTGATCCCGCTGCTCACTTCCGGCACCGAGAGCACGGTGGTCGAACGCCTGTCCGCGGCCCTGCGCCCGGGCGGCCTGATGGTCGCGGGCTTCGGCCTGGACGAAGCCCACCTGCCCGTGCCGCCCGGCCTCACGCTGCCGGAGTACGACGACTGCTGCGCCGCGTCCGGCCTCACCCTCGTCGACCGCTTCGCCACCTGGGATGCCGACCCCTACGACGGGGGCGGTTACGCCGTCAGCGTCCACCGTCGGTGACCAGGGGGCCGGACGTCTCGATCACCGCGTCCGCCGGGCGGCCCGACGGCTCCTCGCACGGTCCGTGGCAGACCTTCGCGTACTCCGTGGGTGCCGGGATGCCGGGATCAGGGTGAGCGGTTCCCTCAGGGGCGGAAGGTGCGGCGATACGTGTCGGGCGGAACACCGACGGTGCGCTGGAAGTGGCGGCGCAGGGTGGCGCCGGTGCCCATTCCGCAGGCCTCGGCGACGGTGTCGACGGTCGCGTCGGTGGTCTCCAGCAACTCCTGGGCGCGGCGGATGCGCTGGATGTGGAGCCACCGCAGGGGTGTGGTGCCGGTGAGGTGCTTGAAGTGGCGGCCCAGGTGGCGTGAGCTCAGATGGGCCCGGCGGGCGAGGTCCTCGACGGTGAGGGGCTGGTCGAGGCGTTGGAGGACCCAGGGGAACAGCTCGCCGAGGGGATGGTCGCCCGGCTCGGGGACGGGCGTGGCGATGAACTGGGCCTGACCGCCGTCGCGGTGCGGGGGGACGACCAGGCGGCGGGCGACCTTGTTGGCGTTGGCCGAGCCGTGGTCGAGGCGGACCAGGTGCAGACACAGGTCCATGGCGGCCGCCTTGCCCGCCGACGTGAGGACGTCGCCGTTGTCGACGTAGAGGACGTCCGGATCGACGGTGGCGGCCGGGTACCGCCGCGCCAGCTCCCTGGTGTGGGCCCAGTGCGTGGTGGCCCGTTTCCCGTCGAGCAGGCCGGCGGCACCGAGGACGAACGCGCCCGTGCACAGGGAGGCCACCCGGGCGCCCGCCGTGTGGGCCGCGCGCACCGCGTCGATCAGTTGCGCCGGTGGTTCGCGGTCGGTGTCGGCCCAGCCGGGCACGAGCACGGTGTCTGCCTGCCGGAGGTGGTCGAGCCCGTGGCCGGGCTCCAGGTGGAAGCGGCCGACGCGCACCGGGCCGGGTCCGCAGAGGGCGAAGTCGTACCAGGGGTCCACGACATGGGTCAGGTCGGCTCCGAAGATCTCCAGGGCCACGGACAGTTCGTAGTGGAGCATGCCGTCGGTGACGGCCAACGCGACGCGAGGCATGTCCGAAAGTGTATGGGGCATGTCGTTTCCGACGATCGTGCGCGTCCCGTCGAAGGGACAGGATGTGGGTGCCGGACCACCGGCGGATCGACATCGCAGCGGACGATCGAGTACAGGGGAGCAGTCTCATGGAGCCAGGCCGGCCGGTGGCGGTTTTCGGCGCGTACGGGCACACCGGACAGTTCGTGGTCGCGGAGCTGGCGGCGCGCGGGTTCACTCCGGTGCTGTCCGGACGCGACCCGCGGGCGCTGGGCGAACTGGCCGACGCACACGGACGGGAGGCCCGGGTGGCGTCGGTCGACGACCCGGCCTCGCTGGATCTGGCCCTGGCCGGCGCGGTGGCGGTCATCAACTGTGCCGGCCCGTTCGCTGCGACCACCGGCCCGGTGATCGAAGCCGCGCTCCGGGCCAGGATTCCCTACCTGGACGTGGCCGCCGAGATCGAGGCCACCCTCGACACCTTCGCGCACTTCCGCGAGCGGGCCCGGGACGCGAGAGCGGTGATCGTCCCGGCCATGGCCTTCTTCGGCGGCCTCGGCGACCTGCTGGCCACCGCGGCGATGGGCGACTGGACCTCGGCCGACGAGGCCCACATCGCCTACGCGCTCAGCAACTGGCACCCCACCGCCGGCACCCGGCTGTCGGGCGCGGTCTCCCGCGAGCGGCGCGGCAACGTCCGCCTGCGCTACCGCGGCGGACAGTGGGAGCGCCGCACCGATGCCGCGCCCACGGTGTTGTGGACCTTCCCGGAGCCGGTGGGACGCCGACCGGTGGTCGCGGAATTCACCATGGCCGACGTCGTGACCGTCCCCCAGCACCTGAGCGTTCCCGACGTGACCACCTACATGAACGTCGAGGCGGCCCGCGACGTCACCGCCCCGGACACACCGGCCCCGACCGCCGCCGACGACAGCGGCCGCTCCGGCCAGACCTTCCTCGTCGACGTCGTCGTCCGCTCGGGTGGCACCGAACGCCGGGCCACGGCCGCCGGTCAGGACATCTACGCCATCACCGCGCCCCTCGTCGTCGAAGCCCTCGACCGCGTCCTCACCGGCCGCGCCAAGGCCGTAGGCGTCGCCTCCGCCGGCGAGATGTTCGACGCCCCCGACTTCCTGCGGGCGCTCGCCCCTCGTATCGCGTTCGATCCGCACCGGCGTCGTGCGGGCCACCGACGAGGACAGCGGCAGTGACCTTGGCTCCATCCACACGGAGGGAGACGGGACCTGGCCGGTCCGGCCGGGACGCTCCGCCATCGGCGAGCTGGTCGCCGTGGCGGTGATCACGTCGAGGTCGCCGGAGCCGCGCCCCGTCTGACCGCCGGGTCAGCCACGCCCCCGGCGTACCAGCCGCTTCAGCAACGGCCACGCCAGCAGCAGCACGATCACGGCGTACACCGTCACCGCGAACGGCGTGTTGACCAGGCCCGTCACGCTGCCGTCGCTGATCTGGAGGGCCCGGCGCAACTGCTGCTCGGCGTTCGGGCCGAGGATGACGCCGATGACGGCCGGCAGGATCGGCAGGCCGTAGCGCCGCATGCCGAAGCCGACGAGGCCGATGATCAGCAGGGTCACCAGGTCGACGACCTCGCCGCCGACGGCGTACGCGCCGACCGCCGCGAAGAACATGATCCCCGCGTAGAGGTACGGCCGCGGGATGCGCAGCAGCTTGGCCCACACCGGTGCCAGCGGCAGGTTGAGCGCGAGCAGCAGCACCATACCGACGAAGAGGGAGGCGATCAGGCCCCACACCAGTTCTGGTTCGCGTTCGAAGAGCAGGGGGCCGGGCTGGATGCCGTACTGCTGGAAGGCGGCCAGCATGACCGCCGCGACCGCCGTCGTCGGCAGACCCAGGGTCAGCATGGAGACCAGCGTGCCCGCCGCCGAGGCCGAAGCCGCCGACTCCGGGCCGGCCACACCCTCGATGGCGCCCTTGCCCCACTCGTCCTTGTTCTTGGACAGGCGCTTCTCCGTGACGTACGACAGGAAGGTGGGGATCTCCGCCCCGCCCGCCGGGATGGCGCCGAACGGGAAGCCGATGAAGGGGCCGCGCAGCCAGGACTTCCAGGTCCGCTTCACATCGGCGCGGCCGAGCCAGGGACGGCCCACCGGGATCGGTTCGGCCGCCCCGCGCCGCAGATGGGCCGCCACCCACAGCGCCTCGCCGATCGCGAACAGGCCGACCGCCACGATCACCACGTCGACGCCGTCGGCGAGTTGGAGGGAACCGAAAGTCAGCCGCTGCTGTCCCGTCATCTGGTCCAGGCCCACCAGGCCGATCGTCAGACCGATCAGCAGGGAGGCCAGGCCCCTGACCCGCGACGAACCGAGCACCGACGTCACGGCGATGAACGCCAGCACCATGATGGCGAAGTAGTCCGGCGCGCCGATGTCCACCGCCAGGTCGGCGACCGTCGGAGCCAGCGCCACCAGCAGGACCGTGCCGATCATGCCGCCCGCGAAGTGACCGATGGCGGCGGCCGCCAGCGCCTGGGCGCCGCGCCCCGCCTTGGCCATGGGGTTGCCCTCCATGGCCGCGACCACGGCGGCGCTCTCGCCGGGCGTGTTGAGCAGGATGGAGGTGGTCGAACCGCCGAACATCGCGCCGTAGTAGATGCCGGCGAACATGATGAACGCGGCGACCGGATCGAGCCCGTACGTCACCGGCAGCAGCAGCGCCACCGCCATCGCCGGCCCGATGCCGGGCAGGACGCCGATGGCCGTGCCGAGCAGCACGCCGAGGGCGGCCCACAGGAGGTTGATCGGGGTGAGGGCCGTACCGAAGCCGTCCATGAGGGAGTTGAGGGCGTTCATGTCAGAGCACTCCCATCAGCGGACCGCCGGGCAAGGGCACTCCGAGCAGCTTGTCGAAGACGACGTAGGTGAACAGGGACAGCACCGCGGCGATCAGCGGATCGCGGTCCACGCGGCGACTGCCGAGGGCGAACGCGGCACCCCAGAACAGCAGCGCCCCGGCGACGGGGAAGCCGGCCGGCTCGATCAGCACGGCCGCGCCGAGGAAGATCCCGGACAGCAGCAGCACCGTGCGCCAGTCGGCCGGTTCGGACAGGTCGATGTCCTCGCCGCCCTCGGCCTCGCCCCGGCCGCCGCGCAGGACGTCGACGGCGAGCAGCGCGGCGATCACCAGCAGCCCGACGCCGACCGCGATCGGGACGGTCGTGGGGCCGACCGGCCCGCGCTGGGTGATGTCGACGTCCATGGTGAGCGCGTCGGTCAGGACGAGCCCGCCGAGCGCCATCAGCAGCACGCACACGCCCAGTTCGGAGTGCTCGCGCAGCCACGCGCGCCGGCCCGGGGCCGTCCGCGTGGAGGTTTCGGTCGTCGGCGTCGTCACAGTCCCAGCTCCTTCAGTACCGACACCACACGCTTGTCCTGGGCGTCCAGGAACGCGCCGAACTCCTCGCCCGTCAGGAAGGCGTCGTCCCAGCCGTTCTGGTCCATCGACTTCTTCCATTCCGGGGAGTCGTGCAGCTCCTCGGCCAGGCGGATCAGCTTCTCCCGTTCCGCCTCCGACAGACCGGGCGGGGCGACGATGCCACGCCAGTTGGTGAAGTCCACGTCGTAGCCGGACTCCTTCAGCGTCGGCGCGTCCTTCAGGTCGTCGACCCGCTCCGGGCCGGTCACCGCGAGCACCCTCAGCTCGCCCGCCTTGATCTGGTCCAGGTACTCGCCGACGCCGGAGACCCCGAAGCCGACCTTGTTGCCGAGGATCGAGGCGAGCAGCTCGCCACCGCCGTCGAAGGGGATGTAGTTGACCGACTTGGGGGAGATCCCGGCGGCCTGCGCCATCAGCATCGGCGCGAGGTGGTCGGGTCCGCCCGGCGACGAACCGCCGCCGACGGGGGTCTTGCCGGGGTCCTTCTTCCAGGCGGTGATCAGCTCGTCGATCGTCTTGTACGGCGAGTCCTTGCCGACCACGACGACGTCCTGCTCCTCGGTGAGCCGTGCGATCGGCGTGGTGTCGGCGAGGGTCTTGGGCGCGTGGTTGGAGCGGGCGGCGCCGACGACGCCGAGGCCCATGGACATGGCGAGCTTGCCGTTGCCGTGCTCGCTCACCAGCCGGCTCAGGCCGACGGTGCCGCCGGCGCCGGGCAGGTTGAACACCTCGATGTTGTGCGTGAGCCCGGCGTCCTCGGCGTTCTTCGCGGCCGTGCGGGCGGTGATGTCGTAGCCGCCGCCGGGCGTGTTCGGAACCATGAAGCGCAGGCCGGGGATCTGTGTGCCGGTCTCGGAGTCGCTGCCCGTGGAGAGCAACGGCGGTCCCGCGAGCACGAGCACGGCGGCCCCGAGCAGGGCAAGGGGGGTGCGCAGGCGCACGTATGACACCACCTGTCGGTTGGGTAGATCGGTACGGGGGAGCCCTGTGGGGGAGGGTGACGTGGGCCACATGGTGCCCGTGCGGCGGCGCCCTGTCTTCCTTCCGGAACCAAGGGAGGTTGTGGTCATTGCGGTCGCCGGTGGGTCGCCGGTTCGTTGCGAAGACAACACATCTCTTTCTTTCGCCGCAGGTGGGCGCCATGATGGCGACCCGGCACACCCGCCGGTCGCCCCTGCTCCCGTCCCCCGTCCCCCTGCGTCCGCAGTCCTGCGCCCCCCCGTCTTCCGTCAGCCGAGATCGAGTCCGCCGTGGCCCCCACCTTCCGCCGTCAGACCCTCGCGGGCGAGATGCTGGTCCTCCAGCTCGCCATCGTCGTGGTGGTCCTGCTCGCGGTCGCCGCCGTCTCGCTCGCCCAGTCCAGGGCCACCTTCAACCGCGTCGAGGGTCGCCGGGTCACCGCCCTGGCCGAACAGCTGGCCGCCACGCCCCTGGTCCGCAGCCAGCTCCTGCGCCCCGTGCCGCGGGAGGCCCTCGCCCCACTGGTGAACTCCACCCAGACCCAGTCCGGGGTCACCTCGGTCACGGTGGCGGACGCCGACGGCCGCGTCGTCAGTTCCACCGACCCCACGATGATCGGCGGCCTGCTGCCCCGCGGCGAGGGTGCCGTCGAAGGACGCGGCTGGTCGGGCCCGCTGACCGTGCAGCGCGGCCGGGAGCTCGTCGCCCAGGTTCCGGTGCTCGGCGCCACCCGCCAGACCCTCGGCCGGCACCTCGGCACGGTGATGGTCGGCGAGGCCGACCCGACGGTGTGGCAGCGCCTCAGTGGCGCCTCCTCCTACCTCCTCGCCTACCTCGGCATCGCCAGCGGCCTGGGCGTGGCCGGCTCCTGGCTGCTCGCCCGGCGCGTCAAACGGCAGACCCTCGGACTGGAGCCGCGCGAGATCGCCGGGCTCGCCGAGCACCGGGAGGCCATGCTGTACGGCATCGCCGAGGGCGTCGTCGCCCTCGATCCGCAGCACCGGCTCACCCTGGTCAACGAGGTGGGCCGGCGTCTGCTCGGCCTGCCCGCCGATTGCGTGGGCCAGAGCCTGGACGGCCTCGGTATCGACGGAAGACTGCGTGACGTCCTGGCCGGTGCCACGGCGGACACGGCCGGGCCGCGCGACGAGGTCGTCGTCCGACACGGCCGGGTCCTGGTGATGAACCGCATGACCGTCAGCAAGGACGGCCGGCCGCTCGGCTCCGTCACCACCCTGCGCGACCGGACCGAACTCGCCCGCCTGGAGCGGGAGATCGGCTCGTTCCGCAGTACCTCCGAGCTGCTGCGTGCCCAGGCCCACGAGTTCGCCAACCAGCTGCACACCATCTCCGGGCTCATCGAGATCGGCGAGCAGGACGAGGTGGTGCGCTACATCCGTGCGCTCAGCCAGCGCCGCCAGTCCCTGGACGTCACCCTCAGCCGTCGGGTCCGCGACACGGCCGTCGCCGCGCTGCTGACGGCGAAGTCCTCCCTCGCCGCCGAACGCCGGGTCGCCCTGCGGGTATCGGACCGCACGGCCCTGGACCGGCTCGCCCCGGAGGACGCCGCGGACGTGGCGACCGTGGTCGGCAACCTCGTCGACAACGCCGTGGACGCCGCCGCGGCACCCGGCACCGGCCACGAGGCCTGGGTCGAGGTCGAGCTGAGCCAGGACGCCTCCAGCGTGGAGATCGTGGTCCGTGACTCCGGGCCCGGCGTGGCGCCCGAACTGGCCCGTGAGGTCTTCTCCCACGGCTTCACCACCAAGGCCGCCCGGCAGGGCGAGCGCGGTATCGGCCTGGCGCTGACCAGGCTGGTCTGCGAGCGTCACGGCGGTGAGATCTCGGTGACCAACACCCCCGAGGGGGCCATGTTCACCGCACGCATGACCGTCAGCCACCTCACCGACGCGGTGGCGGAAGGAGCAGCACCATGACGGGTAGGAGCGGTTCGGTCGACGCGACCGCTACGACCGGTACGGCCCACGCGGCGGCTACGGCGGGCAGGGCTACTGCGACGGGTACGGCCCACGCGGCCGCTACGGCGGCTACGCCCGCTGCGACGGGGGCGGCGCCCCATGTCGCCGACGCCGCGATCGGCGTGCTCGTCGTCGACGACGACTTCATGGTGGCCCGGGTCCACCGGGCCTTCGTCGAGCGGGTCGCGCCCTTCCGGGTCGTCGGGGTCGCCGGTACCGGGGAAGAGGCGCTCGCCGCCGCCGGGGAACTGCGCCCCGGCCTCATCCTGCTGGACCTGTACCTGCCGGACGTCTTCGGCCTCGACGTCATCCCCCGGCTGCGCGCCGCCGGCCACGACTGCGACGTCATGGTCGTCAGCGCGGCCAGGGAGGCGGACGCGGTGCGCGGCGCCGTCCGGCAGGGCGTGGTCGACTACCTCCTCAAACCGTTCGAGTTCGAGGACCTGCGGGTCCGGCTAAAGCGCTACGCCCTCCAGCGGGGCCGGCTGCTCGGCACGGTGGTGCGCAGCCAGGCCGACGTCGACCGGGTACTGGCGGGAGCGGCGGCGCCGGCCGCCGCGGTCCCGGCGCTGCCCAAGGGCATGAGCGTGGAGACCGCCGAGTTGGTGGAACGCACGCTGCGTGAGGCCGACGGCACCCTGTCCGCCAGCGAGTGCGCGGCCCGCACCGGAGTCTCCCGGGTGAGCGCCCGCCGCTACCTGGAGTACTTCCACACCGTCGGCAGCGCGGAGGTCTCCCTGCGCTACGGGGTGGCGGGCCGCCCCGAGCGCCGTTACCGCTTCCGGGGCGCGGTCACCGGCCTGGCGCTCCCGCCCGCAGTCCGTCCATGACGAAGTCCAGGAACCGGGTGACCCGCGGCTGCCAGTCCTCGTCGGGATCGATCAGCCAGAGACCGCCGATGACGAGGAAGAAGTCGTCCGCGGAGACCCCGGGCCGGATGGTGCCGGCCTCCTCGTTGGCGCGCAGCAGGAGCCGGGCCGCCTCCATCACCGGGGCGGGGCCCGGTTTCGCCGGCCCGCCGGGCGCGCTGGTGACCAGCCGGATCGCGTCCGCCAGGCCGGCCTTGGTCATGGCGAACCGGGCGAGGTGGTCCATCCACTCACGCAGGGCCTGCTCGGGCTCCCGCGCGGCCAGCAGGTGGGGTGCGGCCTCGGCCACCTGCCGCATCTCGTAGCGGTAGACCTCCAGGACGAGAGCCTCCCGGTTCGGGAAGTTGCGGTAGAACGTGCCCTGCCCGACGCCCGCCTTCCTGGCGATGGCGCTCAGCGGGGCGTCCGCGCAGCGCGTCAGTTCCTCCGTGGCCACGCGCAGGATGCGCTCGCGGTTGCGCAGGGCGTCCGAGCGCAGGGGAGTGTCCTTCTTGTCCCTGTCCGGCTTCTCGTTCCCCGACTGAGGCACTCGTCCTCCTTCCGGATTCGTGGCCGAATCCCGTCCTTGCTAAGCGGACAACTGTCCGTTACGTTTCCAGTCAGCGGACAGTTGTCCGGTTATTCGCCCACTCTAGCGGCGGATGCGGCCGGCGGCCCCGGCCACGCACGAACCCCCCGCCTCCAGCCCGTTTTCACTGTCACCGGACACCAGAGAAGGCTGATCATGGCCCCAGCACCCTCGTCGACGTCCAGCGCCGTCATCCTGCACATCAACGGCGAGAAGCACGAGCTGACCGTCGACCACCGCACGACCCTGCTCGACGCCCTGCGCGAGCGCCTCGATCTCACCGGCACCAAGAAGGGCTGCGACCAGGGACAGTGCGGCGCCTGCACCGTCCTGGTCGACGGGCGCCGCACCGTCTCCTGCCTGAACCTCGCGGTCGCCGCCGAGGGGCGCGAGATCACCACCATCGAAGGCATGGCCGAGGGCGACCGGCTGCACCCGGTGCAGCAGGCCTTCCTCGATCTCGACGGCTACCAGTGCGGCTACTGCACACCCGGCCAGATCTGCTCGGCCGTCGCCGTCATCGAGGAACACGCGGCCGGCTGGCCCAGCGCCGCCACCGACGACGTACGGCCCGAGGCCGGTCCGCCCCCTCTGACACCGGACGAGATCCGGGAACGGATGAGCGGGAACCTGTGCCGCTGCGGCGCCTACGTGTCCATCGTCCAGGCGGTCGCCCGCGCGGCGCAGGCCCATGAGGAGGCCCGGGACTCGTCCCCGTCGCGGACCGCGAAGGAGGCGGCGGCATGAGGGAGTTCGGTTACCAGCGCGCCGAAGACGTCTCCGGCGCGGTGGCGCTGCTCGCCGCCGACCCGGACGCCCGCTACCTCGGAGGCGGCACCAACCTCGTCGACCTGATGAAGACCGGCGTCGAACGCCCCGCCCGGCTCGTCGACGTCCGCGAACTCCCCCTGGACGGCATCGAGCCGACCGGCGACGGCGGCCTGCGCATCGGCGCCACCGTCACCAACAGCGACCTCGCCGCCCACCCCGACGTACGCCGCCGCTACCCGGCGCTGGCGCAGGCGGTCCTGGCCGGTGCCTCGGGGCAGCTGCGCAACATGGCCACCGTCGGCGGCAACCTGCTCCAGCGCACCCGCTGCGGCTACTTCACCGACGTGAACAAGCCGTGCAACAAGCGCGCCCCCGGCAGCGGTTGCCCCGCAGTCACCGGCGAGCACCACAACCACGCGATCCTGGGCGCCACCGACCACTGCGTGGCCGTCCACCCCTCGGACATGGGCGTCGCCCTGACGGCCTTCGACGCGGTCGTCGCCTACCAAACCCCCGACGGACCGGGAGAGTCGCCGCTCGCCGACTTCTACCTCCCCGTCGGCGACACCCCGCACCGGGAGACCGCACTGCCGCCCGGCGCGCTGATCACCGGCGTCGTCCTGCCGCCCGCCCCGGTCGCCGCCCGCTCCCGCTACCGCAAGGTGCGCGAGCGCGCCTCGTACGCCTTCGCGATCGGCTCGGTCGCCGCGGCGCTCGACGTCGAGGACGGTGTCGTACGCGACGCGCGGCTGGCCTTCGGCGCGGTCGCCTCCCGGCCCTGGCGGGCCCGCGCGGCCGAGCAGGTGCTGATCGGCGCGCCGGCCGGCGGCGAGACCTTCGCCGCCGCCGCGGACGCCGAACTCGCGGCCGCCAGGCCGCTGCCCGACAACGGATACAAGGTGACCCTCATGCGCAACCTCGTGGTGGCCGTCCTGACCGAACTCGCCGAGGAGGCCGCCCGATGACCACCGCCACGACCGGCCGTGCACCGGTGAAGGGCGCCGTCGGCACCGCGCACACCCGCGTGGAGGGCCGCGACAAGGTCACCGGAGCGGCCCGCTACGCCGGCGAGATCCCCTTCGCCGACCTCGCGCACGGCTGGCTGGTGCTGTCCACCGTCACCCGCGGCCGCATCCGCTCCATCGACGCCGACGCCGTCCTCGGCATGCCCGGCGTGCTCGCCGTCCTCCACCACGGCAACGCCCCGCGCGTCGACACCGGCTACATCAGCATGATGGGCGTCCCGGACCCGACCGCCGCCGTCTTCCAGCACGACCGGGTCCCGCACGCGGGCTGGCCGGTGGCCCTCGTCGTCGCCGGGACGCCCGAGCAGGCGAGGGAGGCCGCCGAGGCCCTCGTCGTCGCCTACGACGTGGAACCGCACGACACCACGCTCACCGCAGGCCGTCCCGACGCCTACCCGGCCGACGGACACATGCCCGCCGAGACCGGGAAGGGGGACCTGGCGGCCGCCCTCGCCGCGTCCGCCGTCGTGGTGGACGAGGAGTACACCACCCCCGAAGAGCACCACAGCATGATGGAGCCGCACGCGGCCACCGCCCTGTGGGACGGCGGCCGCCTGGAGGTCGTCGACTCCAACCAGGGCACCACCTGGGTCCAGAGCGAACTCACGAAGATGTTCTCCCTCGACGAGTCCTCGGTGCGGGTGCGCTCCGAACACGTCGGCGGCGGCTTCGGCAGCAAGGGCCTGCGCGCCCACCAGGTCTCCGCCGTGATGGCCGCGACCATACTGCAACGGCCGGTGCGGGTGGTGATGACGAGGCGCCAGATGTTCTCGCTGGCCGGCTACCGCAGCCCCACCACCCAGCGCGTCCGGCTCGGCGCCGAGGCCGACGGCCGGCTGCGCGCCCTGGAACACCGCTCACTCAACCAGACGTCGACCGTCCACGAGTTCGTCGAGCCCGGCGCCAGTGTCGCCAGGGTGATGTACGACGCCGACGCCCACCACACGGCCAACCACGTCGTACGGCTCGACGTACCGACCCCGACCTTCATGCGCGCGCCGGGCGAGGCACCGGGGTCCTTCGCCATCGAGGCGGCCCTCGACGAACTCGCCGAGCGCTGCGGCGTCGACCCGATCGAACTGCGGCTGCGCAACGAGCCGCAGGCCGGACCGGTCTCCGGCCTGCCGTTCAGCAGCCGCAACCTGGCCGCCTGCTTCAGCGAGGGAGCGCGCCGCTTCGGCTGGGCGGAGCGCGATCCACGCCCCGGGGTGCGCCGCGACGGGCGCTGGCTGCTGGGCACCGGTACGGCCGCGGCGTCCTTCCCGGCGGGCGCCGGCCCGTCCACCGCCCTCGTGACCGCGGAGGCCGACGGCACCTTCACCGTGCGGATCGCCGCCGCCGACCTCGGCACCGGCGCACGCACCGCGCTCACCCTGGTCGCCGCCGACGCACTCGAGGTCACGCCCGAGCGGGTCCGGGTCCGCATCGGCGACAGCGACTTCGGGCCGGCGATGATCGCGGGCGGCTCGATGGGCACCCGCTCCTGGGCCTGGGCGATCACCGCCGCGGCCGGCGAACTGCGGGAGCGGCTCGCGCTGGGCACGACCGTCCCGCCGGAGGGCATCACCGTACGGTCCGACACCACCGAGGTCCTCGGCACGCTCGCCCCGAAGGAGCGGCACTCCTTCGGGGCGCAGTTCGCCGAGGTCGCCGTGGACACCACCACCGGCGAGGTGCGGGTGCGCCGCATGCTCGGCATCTTCGCCACGGGCCGCATCGTCAACCCGCTCACCGCCCGCAACCAGCTCGTCGGCGGCATGGTGTGGGGCATCTCCATGGCCCTGCACGAGGAAGCGGTCCGGGACCGGGCGAGCGGCGGCCTCTACGGCCCCGACCTCGCCGGATACCACGTGGCCACGCACGCCGACGTCCCGGACATCGAGGTGGACTGGGTGGACGACCCCGACCCGGACGACCCGGTCGGCATCAAGGGCGTCGGCGAGATCGGCATCGTGGGCGCCGCGGCGGCCGTCACCAACGCCGTCTGGCACGCGACCGGCGTACGCCACCGGAGCCTGCCGGTCCGGCCCGACCGCGTGCTGTCGGCGACGGTGCCCGCAGCCGGGGGCGGTACCGATGCTTGACATAGCCGACGAGCTGAACGGCTGGCTCGCCGAGGGCCGGGAGTTCGCCGTCGCCACCGTCGTCTCCGTCGGCGGCAGCGCACCGCGCGGTCCCGGCGCCGCCCTCGCCGTGGACAGCGAGGGAACGGTGATCGGCTCGGTCTCCGGAGGCTGCGTGGAGGGCGCGGTGTACGAGCTGTGCACCGCGGCCCTCCGGGACGGCGAGACGGTGCGCGAACGGTTCGGCTACAGCGACGAGGACGCCTTCGCGGTCGGGCTGACCTGCGGCGGGGTCATCGACGTGATGGTCACGCCGGTCGGCGCGGGCTCGCCCTCGCGGGAGGTGTTCCGGGCGGCTCTGTCGACCGCCGCCCGGGGCGGGGCCGCGGCCCTCGCCCGGGTCGTCCAGGGCCCGGCGGATCTCCTCGGCAGGTCCCTGCTCGTGCGCCCCGACGGCTCGTACGAGGGGGGCCTCGGCGGTCATCCGGACCTGGACCGCACAGCGGTGGCCGAGGCCGGGGCCCTGCTGGACAGCGGCCGCACCGGCACGGTCGGCCTCTCCGCGGACGGTTCCCACTGCCCCGGCGGGCTCACCCTGCTCGTCGAGTCCAGCGTGCCGCCGCCGCGCATGATCGTCTTCGGGGCGGTCGACTTCGCGGCGGCGCTGGTGCGGGCCGGCAAGTTCCTCGGCCACCACGTGACGGTCTGCGACGCCCGGCCCGTCTTCGCGACACCGGCCCGCTTCCCGGACGCCGACGAGGTCGTCGTCGACTGGCCGCACCGCTATCTGCGGAGCACCCCGACCGACGGGCGCACGGTGCTGTGCGTACTCACCCACGACGCCAGGTTCGACGTACCGCTGCTCACGGAGGCCCTGCGGATGCCGGTCGCGTACGTCGGCGCCATGGGCTCGCGCCGCACCCACGAGGAACGGAACCGGCGGCTGCGCGAGGCCGGCCTCGGCGAACACGAGCTGTCCCGGCTCCGCTCGCCGATCGGCCTCGACCTCGGCTCCCGGACGCCCGAGGAGACCGCGCTGTCCATCGCGGCGGAGATCGTCGCCACCCGGCGCGGCGGCACGGGCGCGCCACTGACGGGCGGGGCGGCGCCGATCCACCGGGACCTGACCGGGGCGGCCGTCTGACGCGGGCCGGCGGCGGGCGGGCCGGGGCGGCGACGTCCCGCCGGCCGGGCGGACGGCGTACTCCGGCATCGTCGCGTGCACGAAGGCCCGCGGCAGATGGCCGCGAAGCCGCCGCCGGCGCACGCCGTACTCCTTCGGCGGCACGGCCCGCTCGCGGGCCCAGGAAGGGCACGCCGGCTCCGGCGCACTGATCGCCCCGGTCCGTCACGACCCTACGGCTGTCCCGGCGCCGCAGGCCGGAACGGCGGCGTCCCCGACGCCACCGGGGCCCGCCCCGCCGCTCCGTCTCCCGGGGACGGGGCGGACCCGACCACCCCGTGGTCCGCCAGCGGCCCCACCGTCAGCCCCGCCGCACGGCAGTCGCGCACGATGTCCGGCAGGGCGCCCAGGGCGGCGCGCCAGCTGCCCGGGGCCGAGGCGTGGTCGGTGTCGTGCAGGAGGATCGTGCCGCCCCCGCGCAGGTCCGCCGCGACGGTCGCCCGTACCGAGGCGGGCGTGGCGTCCTGCCGCCAGTCCTTGCCCCACGCGGTCCACAGCACCGGCCGCAGCCCGGCCCGGCGGGCGGCGGCCCAGCGGCCGGAGGTGAGGATGCCGTAGGGCGGGCGGTACCAGCGCGGCACGCTTCCGGCCGCCTCGCCCACCGCGCGGACGGCACGCGGCAGCTCACGTGCGTCCCGCGCCGGCGACGGCAGCCAGGGGCGGTCGTGCGCCCAGCCGTGGACGGCGAGTTCGTGCCCCCTCCGGGCCAGCTCGCGGGCCTGCGCCGGGTGGCGTAGGACGTTCTCGCCGAGCAGGAAGAACGTCGCCCGTACCCCGAGCCCGTCCAGTACGTCGAGGAAGTGCGGCGTGGACGCGGGATCGGGGCCGTCGTCGAAGGTGAGGGCGACGTGGTCGGGGCGGCCCTGTCCGGCCAGGCCCGGGAAGCGGCGCCGGCGAAGCTCCGGCAGCCAGGTCGCGGCCGGGCCGATGTGGGCCAGCGCGGCGACGACGACCGGCGCGACGGCGTACACCGCCGGCCCGGCATGCGACCCCTCGCGCATCGTGTGTCTCCTGTCCGTCCGCCGTCTTTCCGTTCCGCGTCTTTCCCGTTCCGCGTCTTTCCCGTTCCAGGTCTTTCCGGTGCGGCGTCCTGCCGTCTCACCATCGCGCGGCTGCGCCCGTCGCGCCCGTCGCGCCGTGCGGCCGTTCGGCGCGGTGTGGTCATGCCCCCCGTCGTCCCCGGGTCCGCCGGCCCGGCCCGGGGCCGTCCCGTGCGGCCGGCACCGTGTCCCACGCACCATGGACCGACGGCGCGCGGGCCAGCCCGACACTGCCCAGCCCGATCAGCGCCATGCCGGTCAGCTCGGGCAGCACCCGCACCCCGAGGGCGATCTGTTCGCCGAACAGGGCCCAGCCCAGGGCGACGCTGGTCAGTGCGTCGCCGAGGGTCAGCGCCGGCTGCGACGCCGCGAGGGTCCCCGCCCGCAACGCGCTCTGCAGCAGCAGGAAGCTGATCACCCCGACCGCCGCCGTGGCGTACGGCGGCCACTGGGTCAGGACGGCGCCCACCCCCTGGGGGAGCCGCCCGGTGACCTCCTTCAGCAGTCCCGCCGTCCCGCCGAACGCCACCGCGGACGCCGATCCGAACAGCGCGGCACGAGGCGCGCCCCGTACCAGGGTGCCGATCGACGCCAGGGCCGTCACCA
This sequence comes from Streptomyces sp. WG5, assembly GCF_049974565.1. Lineage (NCBI taxonomy): Bacteria > Bacillati > Actinomycetota > Actinomycetes > Kitasatosporales > Streptomycetaceae > Streptomyces > Streptomyces sp. WG5. Next base: position 109,961 of record NZ_JBNGGC010000007.1, read on the forward strand.
CGACGAACAGCGCGAGGCCCGCCCAGCCCCACCGGCCCGGCGTCGCGGTGTCGTGGCCGGCCGACGGCGCCGCGGCCCCCAGAAACAGCGCCAGCCCCACGGCCAGGGCCACGAACGCCAGCCAGGTCCGCAGGTCCGGCCGCCGGTGGAAGATCACGCTGCCGACCATCAGGGTGAACAGCAGCTCACTGGCCATCAGCGGCTGGACGACGGCCAGACTGCCCACCGCCAGCGCGGCCGCCTGCAGCACGGTCGTCAGCGCGAGCAGCGCCGCGCCGCCCACCCAGTACGGGTCGCGCACCAGCCGCAGCAGCGAGCGGACCACCGTGTGGACGGCGCCCGCCCGGCCCTCGTCCTGCGCCGCGGCCCGGCGCTGCAGCACCGACGCCGCCGCGTTGGACAGCGCCGCGAACAGGGCCAGGACGACGGTGAGAACACTCACCGCCGCGCGCTCCCGCTCATCCGGAGTTCATCCGAACCGCGCCGCCAGCCGCCGGTACAGTCCCGGAGCCGCGCCCCGCACCCGGCACGGCAGTCGCAGCCAGCCGGGTACGTAGACCTCGTCCCGGCCCCGCATCACCGCGGTCCGCACCGCGTCGGCCACGCGCTCGGCGGGCACCGGACGCGGCCTGGACCGGAGGTAGGGGGCGCCGCGGCGCTCGAAGAACGGTGTGTCGACGACACCGGGCACCACATGCGTGACGCCCACGCCGGTGCCCCGCAGCTCGTAGCGCAGGGCGTCCGCGAAGGCGCCGACCGCGGCCTTGGCGGCGGAGTACACGGCCTCCTCGCGCACCGCCACGCTGCCCGCCAGCGAGCCGACGAGCACCACCCGTCCCGACCCCGCCTCGACCATGCCCGGCAGCAGCAGCCGCACCAGCCGCAGCGTGGCCAGCACATTGATGTCGAACACCTCGTCGATGGTGTGCGGCGGCATGTCCAGGAACTCCCCGGCCCAGCCGACCCCGGCACCCGCCACCAGCAGTTCCACCGGTCCGACCGTGGACCGCGCGAAGTCGGCGAGCTGCCGGTCGGCACCGGGCAGCGTGAGGTCCGCGGCGAAGGCGGTGGCCGACGCCTCCTCGGCGACCTCGCGCAGCCGGGCCGGGTCACGCCCGCTGAGCACCAGCCGCCAGCCGCCCTCGTCGCTCAGCCGGCGGGCCACGGCCGCGCCGATGCCGGAGGAGGCCCCCGTCACGAGCGCCGTGCGCGTCCGCGGGCCCCGGCCCCCGGCGGGCTCCCGCCGGGGCCTGGCGTGGTCCGCGTCGGGCGCGACGACCTGCGGTCCCGGAGCGGAGCGGGGGCGGGAGAAGGCATGGACCATGGGCACCACCTTGACTCGGGGCGGAACCGGGGAAGCGACCGACCAGGTGGTCGGGCTCCGGCGTCCGGCCGGACGGGCGGTCAACGGAGTATCCCTGATACGGCGTCCGAAACGCCCGTGTATGCGGTGGTTTGGAATGCGGCGGCCGGGCAACTAGGACCGCCGTGCATCCTCGCAGCTCATCAACGCCCCGCCGACCCGCCGGCCCGCACGCCCCACGGGACGGCAGACGGCTGCTGGTGGTCAGCGCGAGCATGGGCGCCGGGCACGACACGGTCGCCGCCGAACTGGTCCGCCGGGCCCGGGAACGAGGTGACGACGCCTTCGTCGTCGACGTCCTCGCACTGCTCCCGTACGGTCTGGGCGGTGCGCTGCGGCACTTCTACCGCGGGTCGGTACGCCACTTCCCCTGGGCCTACGCCCTCCTGTACCGCCTGTTCCTGCGCCCCGGCGCCGGGCACCGCCCCGGCGCCACGCCCCTGGCCCGGCTCGCCGGCGGCCGGCTGCGCGAGCTGGCCGAGCGCACCGGCGCGGACGTGGTCGTCCCCGTCTTCCACCTCGGCGCCCAGCTCACCGGCCACCTCCGGGCCCGGGGCCTGCTGTCCGTGCCCAGCGTCGTCCTCGTGATCGACTTCGCCGTCCACCGCCAGTGGCTCCACCCCGGCAACGACCACTGCCTGTGCCTCACGGAGGACGCGGCGCGCGAGGTGCGGGAGAGCACCGGTACCTCCGCGTGGACGTGCGGTCCGATCGTGGCCCCGGAGTTCTTCGCCGGATCTCCCGACGCGTCCGCAGCGGCCGAGTGGCGGGGGCTGTTCGACCGTCTCGGTCCCGGACGGCCCGCCGTGGTGCTGTCCGCAGGCGCCTGGGGAGTGGGCTCGCGCCTGAACGCCACCGTCCGGCTCCTCACGGACCACGGTCTCCTCCCGGTCGCGCTCTGCGGGGACAACGAACGGCTGCGCCGCGAACTGTCCGGCACACCCGGCGTACTCGCGCTGGGCTGGGTGACGGACATGCCCGGCCTGATGCACGCCGCCCGCGCCCTGGTCGACAACGCCGCCGGCCAGACCGCGGTGCAGGCGCTCGCCGCCGGACTGCCGGTCGTGGGGTACCGCCCGATACCCGGCCACGGCGCCGACGGTGTCCGGCGGATGGCCGCGCTCGGCGTGTCGGACGTCGCCGAGGACGAGACCGCGCTGCTCGGCGCACTGGGGCGGCTCATCGCCCCGGGGCCGGCCCGGCGGGAGCGGATCGCCGCGGGGCACGCCCTGTTCAGGGACGACGCCATGACCCGGGTGGCCTCCGTCGCCGACGCCCGGCGCGCCCGCCGGTGAGACCACGCCCGTTTCCCGGCCCGGGCGGAGGGCACCCGGGCCCGGAGCGAGAACCGGCGGAAGGAGGCGACGCCGTGCGGCTCGACGAATTCCTGACCCTGGTCCGCGACCGCGGCGAGTACCACAGCGAGGAGGAGGCCGAGCAGGTCAGCACGGCCGTCCTGTGGGTGGTCGCGTCCCGCATCGACCCGGAGGAGGCCGCGGGACTGGCCTCGGACCTGCCGGCGCCCCTGGACGACGTGCTGCGCCTGGAACGCGGGCGTCCCGAGTCCTTCGGCCGCGAGGAGTTCCTGCGGCGCGTGGCGCAGCAGACCGGCGCCCGGCCGCGCACCGCGGAGTGGGACGCGGGTGCCGTCCTCTCCACCCTCACCGAGGCGGTGCCCGGCGAACGGGTCGACCATCTCCTGGCCGGCCTGCCCCCGGACTGCGCCGACCTCTTCGGCGGACCGGCACCGCACTGACAGCGGCTCGCGCAGGTGTGGGAGACGGGAGGAAGCGGGCACCCGGCCCCCGGCGAAGAAGCGGCCCCGCACAGGAGGCATTCATGACGGACGGCGAGCAGCGCCCCGGCGAAGGCTACGGCGAAGACGACGAGACCCCCCTCGGGGGATACGCGACGCTCGCGACGACCTTCGCGGCGACAGCCGCGGTGTTCGCCGCGACCGCGCGGCACCGGGGGCTGCGACTCCCCGACACCGTCCCGCCCTGGGACGTGGCCCTGCTGGGGACGGCGACGTTCAAGGCGTCCCGGCTGCTGACCAAGGACAAGGTCACCAGCTTCCTGCGGGCGCCGTTCACCCACCGCGAGCGTGACAGCAACGCGGACGAGGTGATGGACGCGCCGCGCGGCAGCGGCCTGCGCCGCGCCGTCGGCGACCTGGTGTCCTGCCCGTTCTGCACCTCGGCCTGGGTGGCCGGAGGACTCGTCGGCACCTACGCCGTCGCGCCCCGGGCCGCGCGGCTGCTGTGCGCGGGCCTGAGCGCCGTGGTGCTGTCGGACTGGCTGCAGTACGCGTGGAGCGTGACGGAGCAGAAGGCCGAGGGGTGAGCGGCCGAGGGGCGAGCGTCAGTCGCGCTCCGCGCGTTCCGCCCGCTCCGCGCGCTCGGCGTGCAGCTTCTTCACACGGGCCGCCTCCTTGCGGACGTCGGCCTGGACGGCCTGCTCGCGTTCCAGCCACTCGGGGCGCTCCTGCTTGAGCGCCTCGATCTGCTCCGTGGTGAGCGGCTCCGTGACTCCGCCCCGGTGCAGTCCCGCGATGGAGACACCGAGCTTGGCGGCCACCACCGGCCGCGGGTGCGGACCGTCGCGCCGCAGGTCGCGCAGCCACTCGGGCGGATCGGCCTGGAGCGTGTTCAGCTCGGCGCGCGTGACGACGCCCTCCCGGAACTCGGCGGGTGTGGCCTCGAGGTACACACCCAGCTTCTTCGCCGCGGTCGCGGGCTTCATGGTCTGGGTGTTCTGGTGCGACGTCATGGTGTCAAGGGTATCGAGCGTCCGCACGACCGCCGACCACGCCCGGTGACCGAGGCCGCCGGCCGTGCCCGGTGGCCGCCGTCGCCGACCACGCCCGGTAACCTGGCCGGGTGACAGGCTCGGAAGAACCCCCCGTGTTCCGGCTCGCGTACGTCCCGGGGGTGACGCCCGACAAATGGGTGCGCATCTGGAACGAGCGGCTGCCCGGCGTCCCGCTGTCCCTGACCCAGGTCACCGCCGCCGAGGCGGGTGGCTCGCTGCTGCGCGGCGACGCCGACGCCGGGCTGGTGCGGCTGCCCGTGGACCGCACCGCCCTCAGCGCGATCCCGCTCTACACCGAGACCACGGTCGTGGTCGTCCCCAAGGACCACCTCGTCACCGCGGCCGACGAGGTGACCGTCGAGGACCTGGCCGACGAGATCGTGCTGCACCCCCTGGACGACGTCCTCGGCTGGGAGCGGCCGCCGGGCCGGCCCGCGCTCGAGCGTCCGGCCACGACGGCGGACGCCGTCGAGCTGGTGGCCGCCGGGATCGGGGTGCTGCTCGTGCCCCTGTCGCTGGCGCGCCTGCACCACCGCAAGGACCTCACGTACCGGACGGTCACGGACGCCCCCGAGTCGAGCGTGGCGCTGTCCTGGCCCGAGGACGCGCACACGGACCGGGTGGAGGACTTCATCGGCATCGTCCGGGGCCGGACCGTCAACAGCACCCGCGGCCGGCAGTCCGCGCCGGCGAACGGCGAGCGCACCGACACGGCGTCCGCGCGGCGTAAGCCGGCGGCCGGGAAGCAGACCGGCGGCGATCGTCGCGGCGCCGGCGGCAGCACCAGGAGCGGCGCCCGGACCGGAAGCAAGGGCGGCACCAGGACCGGCGGCAAGGGCGGCGGCATCAAGGGCGGCAGGCGCGGCAAGCCCCGCCGCGGTTGACGCGGCAGCCGCCCTTCGGGTCAGCGGACCGTCGGGCTGGGGGACGGCGCCGAGGTGTCGACCTCCAGCCCGGGTGGTGCGGTGAGGGAGAGCACCGGCTCACCCCGCTGCGGCGCCGGCGGCGTGAGCTGAACCCCGGGCAGGTCCGGCGGGGCCGACTGCTGGAGGTTGACCTGGTCGAAGTTGACCAGGCCGGTCTTCTCCAGCACGGTGATGTGGTCCAGCACGGTGTCGTTGGCCTGGTCGGCCAGTTGCCGCACCAGGCTGTTCCTGGTGTTGGCGCGGACCTCGGCGATGGCCGGGAAGATCTGGCCGTGCGTGATGCGCATGATGTTGACCGCGGTGGTGTCGAACTGCCTGCCCGTGGTCCCGTCCACGGTGGACACGAACTGCTGCTGCTGTGGGGACGCCCGGTTGGGCAGGGTGATGCCCAGCTCGGGCGCGATCCTGCGGCAGGTCGCGTCGAGCCGGGCGTGCCCGACGACCAGGTGCTCGCCGGCCTCCTTCATCTCCGGCGTCGTCCCCCGCTCGATGGCCATGAGCCCCAGCGGGTGTTCCCACAGCCCGGCGGCACGGACCTTCACCACGAAGTCCCGGTCGGCCTCGGTGAGCGGCCCGAACACCGTGTTGGTGACGACACGCTCCTGGCTGCCGGCGGTGTTCCGCACTCCGAGCACGGCCGGGTAGGCGAGCGCGGTGAGGGTGAGGACCAGGGCACCGGCCACGAAGGCGGTCCCTGCCGTGGTGCGCGTGACGCGCATCGTGCCTCCTGGGACGAAGACGGGCTCGGACACCAGGAGGTACGGACGCGGGCCGCGAACCGATCACTTCCGCGGGTGAAAACTCGCGACCGTCAGTCCGCGTACGACGCCCTCCGCGCGGTCCGCACCACCCGCTCGCCGTCGTCGGTCCCGAGCAGCCCGGCCCCCACCCACGCGTCCACCGTGGACCGCACGTGTGCCAGCAGCGCGCCCTTGCCGCGGAACGGCGCCGCCGCCCAGATCTCGTCGAGCAGAGTGGTGCCGTCGTCCTTCGCCGGGTTGGCGACGCCCGAGTCGGTGCCACCGAGGACCACCCGGGGTTCCGCGCGCCGGAACCAGGCGTGAGCCGGGTCCTCGGTCCCCTCGGCGAACGGGGCCCACTCGGTGCCGTCCAGCGTGTAGTGGAGCGGCTTGCCGGACACGGGGGTGAGCGTGGGCAGCAGGTCGCCCGAGAGCCCCGCGTCGCGGTAGAGCCCGCACTCCAGGAGGTCCGTGGACGGATCGCGGCCGACCAGGTTGACCGGGCCGTAGAACAGGGCCTGCAACGACGGGTCGTCGAGGGCCTTCTCCACCCGCAGCCGGAAGGGCACACGGATCCGCACCGTGTCGCCCCGGTGCCAGGTCCGCGACACGGTGAAGTAGCTTCCCGGGGCCGGAGTCCCCGGTACGGCACGGCCGTTCACGGTGACCCGGAACCCCGCGGTGGCCCAGGACGGCACCCGCAGCCGCAGCGCGAAGGAGGCGTCGGCCCCGCCGATGGTGAGCGTGCTGCCCTGCTCCTCGGGGTAGTCCGTGGTCTGGGTGACGGTGACGCCCCGCTCGGCCCAGGTGAGGGTGGACCGGCTGTAGAGGTTGACGTACAGGGCGCTGCCGTCGGCCGCGGCGAAGTACACGGAGTCCTGGTACTTGGTGGCGCTCTCCATCCCGGTGCCCTCGCAGCAGGTCGTCCCCTGCTTGGGCGTGTAGTCGCGGACGTGGCCGGGTGTCAGCCCGACGAAGTAGGTGACGAGCGGCTTCTCCGCGTCCGGCTTGTCCTGCTTGGAGCCGAGCACCTGGTTGTACAGGGCCCGCTCGTAGTAGTCCATGTACGCCGGGTCCTGGTCGTGGAAGAACAGCGTCCGGCTCAGCTTGAGCAGGTTGTACGCGCAGCAGGTCTCGGCCGTGGTGGCACCGACGGTGCCCGCGATCACGTCCCGCGCCTTCCAGAACTCGCCGGTGCTGGTGCCGCCGATGGCGTACATGCGGTGCGGTACGACCATGCCCCAGAAGTTCTTCGCGGCGGTGAGGTAGCGCTCCTCGCCCGTCTCGTCGTACAGCCGCACCAGGCCGGTGAAGATCGGTATGTGCTGGTTGGCGTGCAGGCCGTCGAGGACGTCGGTGTCCGCGGCGCAGGCGTCGATCAGCCGGTCGAGGTCGAACAGCCTGGCCAGCGCGAGGTGGTCCGCCTCACCGGTGACCGCGTGCAGATCGCAGATCGCCTCGACGATGCCGCCGAACTCCCCGCTGGAGAAGATCCCCCACATCCGCTGCAGGGTGGCCGCGGGCAGTGCGGACAACCGCGCGTACATCCAGTCGCACAAGCCGGACGCGAGGTCCAGCGCCCGGTCGTCGCCGGTGGCGAGGTGGGCGTCCAGCAGACCCTTGAGGATCTTGTGCGCCGTGTAGTACGGCGCCCAGACCTCGGTGTAGTCACTGCCGGTCATCGACTCCAGCCGGATGAACTGCGTCTCCGGGTACGCGGCGAGGAAGCCGGGATGGCTGGGCCCGCCCCAGGTGCGGCGGAGCGTGGCCGTCAGACCCCGGCCGGAGGCGTCCGCGAACGACCCGCCGTCCCTCTCGTCGAAGGCGTACGACGCGAGGTCGCCCCGGCCCGCCGGGGTCCCGGCGGCCCGGCTGTCCCGCAACGCGCCGATCTCGGCGGCGCTCAGGGCGCGTGACCAGATGTTGAACTCCTCGAAGGCGCCCGCGAAGACGGGGTCGGCGGGGTAGTGCGAGCGGCCGAGCCAGTGGTGGGCGAGGGGGCCGAGCACCGCCGGGGTCACGGTCATGGCCGTGTTCCGGGCCACGGCGACGCCGTCGACGTAGAGGGTGCCGGTGCCGTCCGCGAGGGTCACGGCCAGGTGGCTCCACTCGTCCAGGGGCAGCGCGGCCGTGCCGTCGAGGCCCTGCTCGCCCGCCGCGCCGCTGCCGGTGATGGCGAAGCGCGGCACGCCGTCGGCGTTGCGGGCGGCGAGGTAGAGGTAGCGGTTGGTGTCGTCACCGAAGTCGAGGACGCGGGCCCAGGCGCCGTCGTGGGTGGGCTTCACCCAGGCGGCCAGCGTGATCGCCGGGGTGTCGCCGAGGACACCGGCGGGGAGGTCGACGTACTGGTGGGAGCCGCGCACGTTCTCGGCGGCGGTGCCGAAGCGGCCCCGCGTGCTCAGCACGGCGGGGTCATGGCGCAGGGCCTCGCGCACCTCGGTCAGCGCGCCGACCATGGTGTCGATCCGCTCGGCGAAGACCCGTTCCCCGGTGCTGCGGTACGCCTGGGACAGCACGGTCAGGAAGTGACCGGTGTAGTGACCGCGGAGGTTGCCGTTGGCCTCGCCGTCCAGTCCCTCCCAGCCGCCGGGGGCGACGGCGCCGAGGGTGGAGAGACCGGCGTTGGCGCGGAAGACCTGGAGCAGCCGGTTCACGTCGTAGCCGCGGGCGTGGTCCAGCATCAGCCGCCGCTTGTCGGCGAAGACGCCCGGGCCGAGGGTCACGTCCTCCAGTCCGAACGGCCGTACGGACCAGGCCGCCGGTGCCGCGGGGCCGGCGAGCGCGGCCGGTGCCTGCGGCGCCGCGCCGGGCCGGCCGCCCGCCGCGTACGAGACCGCGGGCGTTCCCGCGGCGATCGCCGTGGCCAGCAGAAGGGTCCGCCGGGAGAGGGGCGCTGCCATGTGCTCCTCGTTTCTTCGGTTCGGATGTCTTCGGTTCGACATATCGAATACCGTTCGAAGGGTCGCCCAGAAGATAGGCAAGGGGCCCAGGAGCGTCAACGGTACTGACGAGTACGGTCAGGCCCGCCGTGCCGTCCGTACGAGCCAGTCGTACGCCGCCCGCGCGGTGAACTCGTCCTGACCGCCGCGCACCAGCAGACCGGCGGCGGCGAACTCCGGAGCGTCGGCCTGTGCCGCGACGTACGGGATCGCGATGCAGCGCATTCCGGCCGCGTGCGCGGCGGCGGCTCCGGGAACGGCGTCCTCCAGGACCACGCAGTCGGCCGGGGCCGCCCCGAGCCGCCGCGCCGCCTCCAGGAAGACGTCCGGTGCGGGCTTGCCCTGCGCGACCTCGTCGGCCGAGACGACCGTGCGCAGCTGCGCGTCCAGCCCGGTACGGGACAGGATCGCCGCGATGGCCTCGGGCGACGAACCCGACGCCACCGCCAGGGGCACGCCCTCGTCCGCCAGCAGCTCGACGAACTTCTGCATCTCCGGGTAGGCGCGCGCGGACGTGCGGGCCAGCTCCAGATAGTGGCGGTTCTTGACGGCGAGCAGTTCCTCCACGGGGGCGCGCAGCCCGTACCGCCGTTTCCAGTCGGCGACCGTCTCCTGGGTGCTGATGCCCACGTATCCCTCGTGGTCGGCCCACGTGAAGTCGGGTACGCCGAAGGCGGCGAGGGTCTGCCGGCCCGCCTCGTAGTAGTTCGGCTCGCTGTCCACGAGCGTTCCGTCGAGATCGAAGATGACCGAGATGCCGCCGAGAGTGCTCATGGGGTACAGGATGCCAAGGACTCGGCGGTCACTTCCGCGCCGTGCGTCCGATCGACTCCACCAGGGGCAGCAGCCGGTGCGGGACGCGCTCGCGCAGCGCCACCTCGCTGCGGGTGCGGACCACTCCCGGCAGGCTGATCAGCTTCTGGACCACGTCCTCCAGGTGCGCGTTGTCGCGGGCCACGACCCGGGTGAGCAGGTCGCCGCCGCCCGTGATGGAGAAGGCCTCCACGATCTCCGGTACGGCCGCCAGCGCCTCGCCCACCTCGTCCAGGTGGCCCTGGGTGACCTCGATGTGCACGAACGCGAGCACCGGGTGGCCCAGCGCGGCGGGGGAGAGGGACGGAGCCGTGCCGGTGATCACGCCGTCCCGCTCCAGGCGGTCGAGCCGGGCCTGGAGCGTGCCGCGGGCGATCCCGAGGAGTCGGGCGTACTCCCGCACGCTGGTGCGCGGCTGCTCCAGCAGCAGCCGCAGGATGCGGGTGTCGAGCGCGTCGACGGCCATGGGCGTCCGGGTCCTCTCGTCGGCCATTGGCTCCTCGATGGCCGTAGGAATGCCGTGGAAACTGTACCAATGGCGCACTCCCGAACGAGCCTGTTGAGCCACTGGTGCCGGAGATGCTCCTATAGAAGGGTCGATGGCGCTGCGGATCCCGCGGCGCCTTTTTCATGCCCGTGGCTTCGGGCCGGTGGGCGCCAGTTCGTGAGGGGGCGGTAATCAGTGCTGAAGAGGGTGTTCGTGAGCCCGGACCCGGGACGGTCGCGGTTGCGGTTCGCCGCGCGGGGCGTGCTCGGCATCGGGCTGGCCGTCGTCGTGTGCGGCGTGGCCGGTACGTCTCTCGTGGGCGCCGTCATCGGTGGGCTCGCCGCGCTGCTCGCGCTGTTCACCGTCACCGACGCCACCGTGCGGGGGCAGGCGGTCACCACCGCGCTGCTTCCGGTGGCCGGACTGCCCGTGCTGACCGCGGCGGCCGCGCTGCACGACCACCCCGTGGCCAGGGACCTCACCTTCCTCGCCGTCGTCGGCGCGGGCGTGTACGCGCGCCGCTGGGGCCCGCGCGGGCACAGCCTCGGCGTGTTCGCCTTCATGACCTTCTTCATCGCGCAGTTCCTGCACGCGACCACGGACCGGCTGCCCGAGATGTACGCCGCCGTCCTGCTGTCCGTGGCCGCCGCCGCGGCGGTGCGCTTCGGCCTGTGGTGCTACGAGCGCCGCCTGCCCCCGCCTGCCGTGCCCGCGCCGCCCGCCGCCACCGGACTCGCCCGCATCAGCACCCGCCAGGCCGTCCAGGCCACCGCGGGCGCCGGCTTCGCCCTGGTCGTGGGCCAGCTCGTGTCCGAGGAGCGCTGGTACTGGGCCGTCGGCGCCACCTGGTGGGTGTTCGTCAACACCACCTCGCGCGGCGAGACCCTGGTCCGCGGCTTCCGCCGGGTCCTCGGCACCGTCGTCGGCGTCGGCCTCGGCTTCCTGATCGCCTTCCCGCTGGCCGGATCCGCGCTGCCCACGGCCGTCCTCGCCGCGGCCTGCGTCTTCGGCATCTTCTACACCGCCGCGGTCTCCTACACCTGGATGATGCTCTGCGTGACGCTGCTCGCCGAGCTGCTCTACGGCCTCCTGGACTTCCTCAGCCCGGGCCTGCTCGCCCTGCGGCTCGCCGAGACCGGCGTGGGGGCGCTCGGCGCGGCCCTCGCCGTGCTCTTCGTCCTGCCCGTCACCACGCACGCCGTCACCGACGCCTGGATCCAGCGCGCCCTGCGCTGCGTCCACGCCTGCACCGGCGAGGCGGCCGCCCGCCTCGCCGGAAACGAGGGCGCGGACCCGGCGCCGCGCGTGGCCGAACTGGAACAGCTGCTGGGCCGGGTGCGGCTGTCGGTCGCCCCGCTCGTGCACCCGCTGAACCCGATGTACGGCCGCAGGCGCCGCGCCCGCCGCGTGCTCTCCCTGCTCGACGACTGCGCCCGGGAGATCCGGGGTCTGGTCGCCGTCGCGGCCGACCCGGAGGCCTCGCACGACGCCCGGCTGGCGGCCGCCTGCTGGCGCGTCGAGAGCGCGGTCGAGGCGCTCACCGGTGGTGGCGCCGTCCCCGCGCACGAGGACGGTCCGCGCGCCGCCGAGCCCGCGTTGGCCCACCTCCACGGCCTGGAACGCGCCCTGGCCGACCTCGCCGCGCCCCTGCGTACCCCCTCCGGCTCGCCGCTCGTCGGAGCCTGAGCCCTCCGGTCCCGCGTCGCCCGTTTGGTCTGGACCGCAGCTGATCGACTGCTACCGTCGCCCCGGGGCGGACGAATCAGTCGGCCCCCGACGAGGCGCGGGACGGCGCGGGACGAGAGGGAGCAGCGGTGGCAGACGGCGGCAGGCGGCAGCGGCGGGCGTTCATCGGTTCGTTCACGGCGGCCGGCGGCCCCGGCATCGTGACGGCGGCCGTCGCACCCGGCAGTGGCGCGCTCACGGTCCTCAGCGGCACCGACCGCGTACCCGACCCCTCCTACCTGGCCCTGGCCGCCGGCGGCGACATGCTCTACGCCGTCAGCGAGACGGCCGAGGGCGCGGTGGCCGCCCTCCGGGTGACGGGGGACAAACCCGAGCCCGTCGGGCGGCCGGTGCCCGTGGGGGGCGACGGGCCGACCCACCTCAGTCTGTACGCCGGGCACGTCCTGACCGCCAACTACGGCTCCGGCAGCGTCACCGCCGTACCCCTGCGCCCCGACGGCGGCCTCGCCCGGTCCGCGTCCGGCGTCCTGCGGCACACCGGCTCGGGCCCGCACGCCCAGCGCCAGCAGGGGCCGCACGCCCACCAGGTGCGGCCCGACCCGAGCGGGCGGTGGGCCGTCAGCGTGGACCTCGGCACCGACTCGGTGCGGGTCTGCACCCTGACGGGCGGCTCCCTCGCCGTGCACCGGGAGATCGCGCTGCGCCCCGGCTCGGGCCCGCGCCACCTCGCCTTCCATCCGGACGGCTCCCGCGCCTACGTGGTCAACGAACTGGCGCCCACCGTCACCGTCTGCCGCTGGGACGCCGCCGACGGCGTGCTGCAGCCCCTCGCCGAGGTGCCGGTGCTGCCCGGGGCCCCGTCCGGCGACGCCTATCCGTCCGGAGTCGTCGTCTCGCCCGACGGCCGGTTCGTGTGGACGGCGACCCGCGGCGAGGACGTCCTGTCCGTGTTCGTCGTGGAGCCGGACGGGCTGCGGCTGTTCGGGACCGTGCCCTGCGGCGGGCACTGGCCGCGGGAGATCGCCGAGTCGGACGGCTTCCTGTACGCGGCCAACGAGCGCTCCGGAGACGTGACCTGGTTCGCGCTCGACCCGGAGACCGGCGTACCCCGGCGCACCGGCTCACTCGCGGTACCGGCGGCGTCCTGCGTGGTCTTCGGCTGACCGGCGCGGCGGTCCGCCGTCGCGCCCCGCGCCGTGCGGTGGCCCGTACGCGCGCCGCACGGCTCGCCCCGTCCACCCGTACGGCACGACGACGGGCCGTGCCCCGCACAGGCCGGCGCCTCGCCCATGGGCGCACGGCGCGGGTCCGCACGACTCCGCCGGTCGTCCCCGGCGGCCGTACGGCACGGCGAAGGGCCCGCTCCAGTACGTGAGCGGGCCCTTTCGGCCGGGCTTGCGGGGCGCGGGCGCCCGTGGGTCAGCGGACCGGTGCGCCCTGCGGCTGCTGCGGCGAGATGCCGAGCGCGGTCGTGTACTTGGCCAGTGCGAGCTTGCCGATCGCCGGGTACGGACCGAGCGGCTCGGCGGTGGAGCAGCCCACCTCCTCGGCGGCCTCCTCCAGCAGGGACGCCTCGATCTCCGGGCCGATCAGGTACGGCGCGAGCGCCAGCTGCTGCGAACCCGAGGAACGCAGCTGCTCGGCCACGGACGCGATCGATCCCTCCTCGTCCAGCGCCGCCGCCATCACCGGCACGGCGAGGCGCGCGGCGAGCAGCATGCCGGTGATCCCGGCCGCCTGGACCGCCTCGTCACCGCCGACGGAGGCCAGGATGATGCCGTCCGCGGCGGTCGCCACGGTGAACAGACGGGCGCGGTCGGCGCGGGCCAGGCCGGCCTCGGAGAGCCGCACGTGCAGCGCCTCGGCCAGCAGCGGGTGCGGGCCGAGCACGTCGGTCAGCTCGGCCGCGATCCGGCTGTCCATGACGGCCTGCCGGATCCGGCGCAGCAGCGCGCCGTCCGGGCCGGCGAGCAGCGGTACGACGACGGCGACGGGGCCCTCGGGCTCCTTCACCTCCAGGCCGGCGGCGCGCGCCTGCTCGTAGCGGGCGGTGCGCTCCTCGGCGGCCCGCACGAGGACGGCCGACAGGGAGGGGAACTCCTCGTCGTCCCCGTCGAGGTGGCCGATCCGGGCGTCGAGGCCGGGCAGCTCGGACCGGGCGATGCTGATGACCTCGTCGGCGAGGCCTCGGGTGGCGCTACTGGGCGTCCCCGGCACCGCGAGGACGAGCGCCGGCGCGCCCTCGGGAGCCACCAGGGGTTCGGGACGGCGGTGCCGTCCGGGCTGGCGGGGGCGCGGCATTCGTACGGGCAGGCCGGACGCGGGCCCAGTGGGGGAGCTCATGGCGCCGCATGTTACTGGTTTCCTGGGTTTCCCTGTTCGGGGAGGGTGCAGGTGAGCGGTATCCGTCCGGTTTTGTCTGATGAGTGATGTACGGATCGGCCGACATCGGCACTATTCACCTCGCCGGCGGACCGTTTGCCGGCCGTCCGGCACCGTCGTCACCCAGAGCAGTCCGTCGTCGCTCGGAAGGGCGAGCGAGCCGGCCGCCAGGTCGGTCGCGATCCGCACCGAACCGTGCAGCGGATCCCCCTCGGCGGTCGTCCGTCGTGCGTGCGGCAGCCGCTTCGCCAGCTCCTCCTCCAGCGGTACGACGAAGGCGTCGCCCATCTTCAGCAGACCACCGGTGACCGCGAGGCGGGGCTCGCCACCGGACGGGCACACGGCGGCGGCCGAGTCGGCCAGGTGCCGTGCGGCGGCCCGCAGGACGTCCGCGGCGACGGGGTCGCCGGCCGCGCAGGCGGCCACCTCGGGAGCGAAGGAGGCGAGGACGGCGGGACGGTCCGTACGCGGATACAGCTGCCCGGGCAGCTGTGCCACCGGGCCGAAACGCTCCTCGGCCCGGGCGAGCAGCAGGGCCGAGCCGCCCGGTCGCCCGTCGTGGGCCCGCAGCGCGGCCTCCAGCCCGGCCCGCCCGATCCAGGCGCCCCCGCCGCAGTCGCCCAGCAGATGGCCCCAGCCGTCCGCCCGGCGCCAGCGGGTGAGGTCGGTGCCGGTCGCGACCAGACCGGTGCCCGCGGCGACCACGGCTCCGGGCCGGGGCCCGAGGGCGCCGACGTAGGCGGTGACGGCGTCGGCGACCAGGGCGACCGTCCGCGCGCCCAGCTCGCGGGCGAGCGCGCCCGGGAGTTCGGCGCGCAGGGCGTCGCCCAGGGTGGCCAGTCCGGCGGCCCCGACGACGACCGTGCCGAGCCGGGTCACACCGGTCTCGGCGGTCAGCTCCCTGGCCATCGGCAGCAGCTGCGCGAGCAGATGCGCGGGATCGATGCCGCGGGAACCGGTGCGGACCGGTTCCCGCGACGCACGCCGCCCGAGCCCGTCCGGGCCGCGTCCGCCGCCTCCCGCCGCGCCGACGACGACGCGCAGCCCCGAACCGCCGGAGTCCACGGCCAGGAAGCCGCCGCTCACGACAGGCCCCGGTGGTCACGGCCCTGGAGGACGAGGCACCGCCTCGTCGCGGGGGCGGGAGTCGCGGGGGCCGGGTACCGGCGACGACGGGCCGGCAGGGTGTGATGACTTTGGCGGAGCGGCTCGACTGATGGATTCGACAGACTCCCCGCCTCCCCGTGACCGACTGCGGCGGTCCCGCGGTCCCCTGGACCGGCTTGACGACCTCGACCTGGAGGAAGAGTAGCGCTGAGGGGGCGTCCGCGGGGCAGGAGCTCCGGCGTTTGTGCGGGGACCGGGTGTCTGCCAGTAGAGTGACGCGCCGTGGCACCACGACCCTTGCATGAACTTGTCGAAGCAGGCTGGGCGAAGGCTCTGGAACCTGCGGCTGAACGCATCGCCGCGATGGGAGGCTTCCTGCGGGCGGAGGTAGCGGCCGGCCGGACGTACCTGCCGTCGGGGGCCAACGTCCTGCGGGCCTTCCAGCAGCCGTTCGACGACGTCCGCGTCCTGATCGTCGGTCAGGACCCCTACCCCACCCCGGGGATGGCGATCGGGCTGAGCTTCGCGGTGGCGCCCGAGGTGCGCTCCCTGCCGGGCAGCCTGGAGAACATCTTCCGGGAACTGCATACGGACCTGGGACTGCCCCGGCCGTCCAGCGGAGACCTGACACCGTGGACCCAGCAGGGGGTGCTGCTGCTCAACAGGGCGTTGACGACGGCGCCGCGCAAGCCGGCCGCGCACCGGGGCAAGGGCTGGGAAGAGGTCACCGAGCAGGCGATCCGAGCGCTCGTGGCCCGCGGCACGCCGCTGGTGTCCATCCTGTGGGGCCGTGACGCGCGTAATCTGCGGCCTCTGCTCGGGGACCTCCCGGCGGTCGAGTCCGCCCACCCGTCGCCGATGTCGGCGGACCGCGGCTTCTTCGGCTCCCGTCCGTTCAGCAGGGCCAACGACCTGCTGGTCCGGCAGGGCGCCCAGCCGGTGGACTGGCGACTTCCGTAGCTCCGCCCTTCAGGAGTTCCTAGCCTCCCCGGTGGCCGGCGCCGCGCACGCCCGGCGCGAGACGTGCGCGACCCGGCGCTACCGCCGCCCCAGCTCCGTCAGGCACATCGCCAGGGGAATGCCGGGCCGCCCGAGTGCCTCGCCGTAGTGCCGCAGGACCGCGTTCTCCCGGGCGAGTTCGATCGCCGGCGCCCCGGCGGCCCGGCGCCGGGCGGTCAGCTGGGCACAGATCTCGGTACGCCGGCGGACCAGTTCGATGATGGCCGCGTCCAACTCCACGACATCTGCGTGCAGGCCGTCGGCGATGCCGTCCATGGCCCTGGGCATGGGCGAGTGCCTTTCCGTGCGAGGTCGATGAGGGCGGCCGCCTCGCCGCGGCGGCGGGAGGCGTGCCGAGTGAGGGTCACGCCGGGGGGTCAGCGGCGTCCGGTCACCAGCAGAGTGGGGTGAACCAGGTAGTAGCCCGGTTCGTCGACCACGTACTCCGGACGTCCGGGGGTCAGCAGGTCCTCGGCCCGTGCGATGTCCTCCTTGCTCATCCCGGCATCCTCCCCGCGTGCCCGGGCGGCAGCCAGCAGTTCGGGCCACACGACCCTTTCCAGGTAGGGACGGACCGTCGGGTCGGCGTCCGCGGGGAAGCCGACCCGGGGCAGGACGTGCAGCCGCACGTCCCGCAGGCCGGCCGCGGTCATCCAGTGCACGTGCCGCGCATAGTGGTCCGGACCGTCGGCGGGGATCCCCCAGTTCAGCTCCGAAGCGGTGAGCAGCCGCCGCTCCAGGCGGGTGTGCCCGGGAAGGAACGTCGAGCTGTAGTAGTTGCTCGTGAAGAGCGCGAGCACGCCGTCCGGTGACAGGGCCCCGGCCAGCCGCGCGACTGCCGCCGCGGGGTCCTCGACGTTCCCCGGCCAGATGACGTCGCTCGCCCAGATCGCGTCGAAACGGTCGTCCCCGGAGGCCCTTGCGGCGACCTCGTCCAGGTCCGCGGTCTCGGTGTGCACCTGGTCGAGGACGCCTGCCTCCTTCGCGTGCTCGCGGGCCAGCGCGAGCGCGCCCTCGTTGCGGTCCACGCCCAGGACACGGGCCCGGCCGCCGGCGGCACGGGCGAGAGCGACCAGACCGCCTCCCGCGCCCGTGCCCACGTCGAGGACGCGGCGCCGGCCTTCCAGGCCGAGCAGGCCGACGGCCTGCTCGACGACCGGTGCCATGAACGCCCGGTTGGTCTTCAGATACGTCGTCAGCATTGCCTCGTCGACATCCACCATGCCGAGCAGCTTAATTGGTAATCATTTTCATGTAAACCTAGTTGGGAACGATTATGATTTCCATATGCTGGTGGCCGAGGCGCCACGGTCAGGGGCGTGAGCCGGCCGAAGCCGAGGCTTCCGGCTGCCCGACGCGCTCGCTCGGGCGCCCCTTCGCTGTGCCCAGGTCGGGACAGGCCTGTGCCTGGCACCCGTCTCTTCTTCCGGCAAGCAAGGACACACTGTGAGTAATCTTTCCCGTCGCGCCTTCCTCGGGTTCGGCGCCCTGACCGCCGCGGGCATCTCCGGGCTGCTGACCGCCTGTTCCTCCCCGTCGGACGACGGGGGCGAGGGCGCGGGCGCGACGTTGCGCGCGGCCTTCGCCGGGGGCGGGTCGAGCGAGACGCTGAACTACCTCGTCGGACCGACCGCCCTCGACTTCGTCCGGGCACGGCTCGTCCACGCCCCCCTCGGGGCCATCGACGCAGGGCAGCCGGACGGCGTCGGCTACGGGATCCTGGAGACGATCGAGACCAGCGACGACCTCACCTCGTACACCCTGCGACTGCGTGATTCCGTCACCTTCACCGACGGATCCCCGGTGACCGCCGCCGACCTGCTCCACTCGCTGCGCGCGCCGGACGAGTTGGAGGGTCTGCCGTTCACCCGCCTCGTGGGGCGCAACTTCGACCTCGCCGCCGCCCGCGAGCTCGACCGGCGCACCCTCCGCCTGCCCACCGTCAGCCCGATCGCGGACGGACGCCTCCTGCTGTGCCAGAGCATGCTGGTCATCAAGGACGGCACCACCGAGTTCACCCCCGGGACGCCGTCCTGCGGGCCGTTCGTGATCGAGGCGTTCGAGCCGGGGCAGCAGACGCTGCTGCGCCGCAACCCCGACTACTACGGGGACGATGTGCACCTGGACGAGATCCACCTGTTGTCCATAGGCGACGCCGAGGCGCGGGTGAACGCGCTGCGGGGAGGACGCGCCGACTTCGTCAGCGGGGTGTCACCCTTCACCGCGCGCAGCCTGGAGAAGGACCGCGGGTTCACCGTGAGCGCCGGTGAGCCGCCGTACGTGTCCAACCTGCGGTTCGAGATGAACATGTCGCACGCGCCGTTCAAGGACGAGCGCGTGCGCCGGGCGTTCCGCCTGGCGATCGACCGTCAGGCCATCGTGGACACGGTGTACTTCGGCCGCGCCGAGATCGGCAACGACGTCCCGGCGATCGGCTTCCCCAGCTACGACGCCGGCCTGGAGCAGAGGTCCCACGACCCCGACGAGGCGAAGGCGCTGCTGCGCGAGGCGGGTCACGAGGGGATGTCGATCGAGCTGACCGCCGGCCCCGAACTGACCGGCATGGTCGAGACGGCCACACTGATGGTGGAGAACCTCCGGGCGATCGGGGTGAAGGCGAGCCTGAAGGAACTGCCGGCCGGGCAGCTCTACGCGGACTACGAGGCGTACCAGCGCCTCCCGTTCGCCGCCGGCTACAACCCGCCGGCGCCCTTCGAGGCCAACCACACGCCCGGGACCTTCCCGGACATCGACGCACTGGTGTCCACCGCTCGCAGCGCGCCGGCCGAGGGGGACCGGAAGAAGGCCTCCCACGAGGCGCAGCGCCTGTTGTGGGAGAAGGGGAACGAGATCGTCCCGGTGTTCGTCCCCACGGTGGACGCCCACACCGACAGGTTGAGCGGTGTGCGGGTTCAGCAGTTCCCCGACCTCTCGTCCGCCGAACTCGCTTCGGCGTGATCCGGTTCGGTGTGGTCCGCGGCGCGACGGCCGCCGCGATGCTGCTGCTGCTGTCGGCGGTGCTCTTCTTCTCGACCGAGGTGCTGCCCGGGGACGCGGCCGGAGTCGTCGCCGGCGCGGACGCCACCGACAGCGAACGGGCCGAGATCCGGGAGCGCATGGGTCTGGACCGGCCCGCCGCGGCACGCTACGTGACGTGGCTGGGCGACGCGCTGACCGGCGACCTCGGCCGCTCCTTCGCCGCCGGCCGGCCGGTCAGTGAGGTCCTCGCCTCGCGGTTCGGGAATTCGGTCGTTCTCGTCGGACTCGCGGTGGCCGGCATCGCCGCGCTCGCGGTGACCTTCGGGCTGCTCGCCGGTCTCCGGGCCGGCCGGCTTGAGGACCGGCTGCTGTCGTCGATGACGGTGGCACTGGTCGCGCTGCCGGAGTTCCTCCTGGCCACCGGTCTGGTCGTGGTGCTGGCCCACCGGGGAGGGATGTTCCCGGCGGTGTCGCTGTTCCCGCCGGGCGATGCCCCCTGGCAGCATCCGGACATGCTGGTGCTGCCCGTGACCGCACTGGTACTGGCGGGTCTCGGGGTGGCGACCCGGCTGGTCCGCGCCGCCGTGGTCAGCGCCGCGCAGAGCCCCGCGGTGGAGCAGGCCCGTCTGGACGGCGAGTCGGGGGTGCGGTTGGCGTGGTCCTATGTGCTCCCCGCAGCCGCCGCACCGGGCATCCAAGGGCTGGCCGTGATGGCGGCCGGGCTGCTCGGCGGCAGCCTGGTGGTCGAGACGCTGTTCAACTACCCCGGAGTGGGGAGCGAGTTGGCTCGCGCCGTCGCCTATCGGGACGTCGCGATGGTGCAGGGGCTCGGGCTGGTCCTGGCGGGAGCCGCCCTGCTGATCCTCTTCACGGGTGATCTGCTGGCCGGATGGCTGAACGTCCGCTCCCGCCCCGCGCCGAGGCGCCGGGCCGGACGGAGGGCGTCATGACACGCACGATTCTCAGGTGGCTCCTGCTGGCCGTCCCGGTCCTGACGACGGCGGCCGCACTGGCCGGACCGTGGCTTCCGCTGCCCTCACCGACCGAACGGGTCGGCGTCCCCTTCGAACCTCCCAGCTGGTCGCGGCCGTTGGGCACCGACATGCTGGGGCGCGACGCGCTGGCGAGGACCGCGCACGGCGGCCAGACCCTCGTACTGCAGGCGCTGGCCGCGACCGCGCTGGGCAGCATCGCCGGACTGACCATCGGCACCTGCGCCGGCCTGGCCCGGCGGGGCCCCCTCAAAGGCGTACTGCGCGTCGTGGACGGCCTGGCCGTCGTCCCTCCGCTCCTGATCATGCTGCTGGTCGCGGCGGGCAGACCCGGCAGTGAGTTCGCCGTACTCGTGGCCGTCACCCTGGTGAGCCTGCCGTTCTCCGTGCGTGTCATCGGCGCGGCCACCGCCCGGCTGGCCGAGCTGTCCTACGTACGCACCGCGCTGGCACGCGGAGACAGCAGGTTCGCTGTCATTCGGCACGACATCGTCCCGAACATCGCCTCCGAGGCGTGGGCCGAGGCCGGTCTTCGCTTCATCGCCGCCACTCAGCTCTGCGCGACAGCCGGATTCCTGGGCCTCGGCGCACCGGCGCCCGCCGCCAACTGGGGCCGGCTGGTACGGGAGAACGCGGTGGGCGCGGGAGCCCAGCCGTGGCCGGTGCTGGCTCCGGCCCTGCTGCTGATCACGCTCGCGCTCGGTATGACCCTGGCCGCGGACCGCCTCACATCTCCCGTCGGGCGGCCACGAAACGAACGGAACACCACGCGATGAACCTGGTGGAGGTCGCGCACCTGAGCCTGTCGTCCGCCGAGCGGACGGTGCTGTCGGACTGCTCGCTGACGATACGGCCGGGAGAGCGGGTCGGCCTGGTCGGCCGGTCGGGGTCGGGCAAGACGGCACTGGCACACGCCCTGCTCGGCTATACGAGGCAGGGACTGGTACGGGTCGGCGGCACGGTCCGGGTCGCCGACCACGACCCGTTCTCACCCGCCGGCGCACGGCGGGTGCGTGGGCGCCTGGCCGCGTACCTGCCGCAGGACTGCGCCAGCGCGCTCCCCGCCGAACATCGGGTCGGCTGGGTGCTGGACCGCGCGGCCCGCCGGTCCGGAGCGGGACGTGCGGAACTCACCTCCCTCCGCACGGACGCACTGGAGCGGATGGGGCTGCCCGCGGAGCTGGCGCGGGCGTTTCCCCACCAGATCTCCGGAGGCCAGGCCCAACGGGTCGCCCTCGCCGCGGCGCTGGCCCAAGGCGCCGAGCTGGTCGTCCTCGACGAGCCGACCAGCGGCCTGGACACGAGGGCGACGGAGAACCTGGTCCACCTCCTGACCACCGCCGCCGGCCATGCCGCGATGCTGGTGGTGAGCCATGACCTGGATGTGGTCGACCGCCTCACCCACCGCAGGATCGTCCTGTCCCGCGGCACGCTCACCGACGACGCCGTGGACGGCCTCGGCGGCGGTGCGCGGCCGGACGTTCCCCGGCGACGGGTGGCGGCGGTACCTGCTCCTCGTGCGCCGGAGGGGGAGACGTTCGTGCTGAGGGCCGAGGGTGTCCGGGGAGGGCCGGGCGCGGACCCCGTATTGCGGGGTGCGAGCCTGACACTGGGCGCCGGTGAGAGTGTGGCCGTCATGGGCGCCTCCGGAGCGGGCAAGACCACGCTGGCGCGGGCGCTGGCGGGCACGCTGGAACCGAGCGGTGGCCGTCTCTGGCTGGACGGAACACCACAGCCGTGGCCCGTGGCTGGGAGAACGGCCGCCGACCGGCTCCTGGTGGCCCATGTGGACCAGGACAGCCGTGCCGCGCTCAACCCGCGCGAGACCGTCGGCGCGGCCCTGGAGAGAGCACGACGGGCGGCCGTCCGCGGCGGTCTCGTCCCGCCCCCGGTCGCGGAACTCCTCAGCGCGGTCTCCCTTCCCCCGGGAGCCGCGGACCGTCGCCCCGGCGAGCTGAGCGGGGGAGAACGCCAGCGGGCGAACCTCGCACGGGCCGTCGCCGCCGGGCCCCGTGTGCTGCTGTGCGACGAGGTGACCGCGTCCCTGGACGGCGCCACCGAGCGGGAAGTGCTCGACATGCTGGCGAAGCTGCGGGAGGAACGGGGCCTTGCCGTACTCCTCATCACGCACAGCGCGGCCGTCGCCGCCACGGCGGGCCGACGCCTCGAGCTGGTGGACGGCACGCTCGTTGCCGACGACACGCAGCCGCGCCCGCCGGGGTCCCGGTGGGCGGCCGAACCCGGCCCGTCCGGGGCCCATGAGGAAGCCGTGCCGCAGGCGGACGACGCCTGAGGCGCGCTCGGGCGGTGCGTCGTACGCAACGGCGGCTCGTCCGCCACGGCAACCCGGTCGTCGGGCCGGCGGGGCGGTTCGCCGGCCGCCCCGCCGGTCTCCCACACCACAACGGCAGGAGGGCGTGCGGGCGGGCGCGGTTGCCGACCCGCACGCGACCCCGATCCGGGACCTCGGGGTCGCGTCGCGAGGTCGTTCGTCAGCTCCGCCGCGCCCAGCCACTCGTCGTGGAGCAGGTCACCTCTCGTTCAGCGTGATCGCCCTCGCGGGACACCGGTCCACCGCGTCGCGGACGCCGTCCAGCACCGCGGGCGGGGGTTCGGGTGTCCGGAGCACTACGAGCCCGTCGTCTCCGTCCTGGTCGAACACGGCCTCGGCGGACAGTACGCACTGTCCGGCACCTACGCAGACATCGCGGTCGACGGATACGCGCACCAGGTCTCCTTTCCCGCGGGGCCGGGCAGTGTCGGCCCGGGCAGTGTGGTGGGCGTCATCGGGCCTGCCCGTCCTCGAGTCGTGCCGTCTCCCGCAGCGCGTTCTTGTCCGTCTTCCCCACGGGGGTCAGGGGCATCCGCTCGATCACCTTCACCCGGTCCGGTGCCTTGTAGGCCGCCAGACCGCGTTCCCGCAGGAAGGAGGCGAGTTCCCGGGTTTTGGGCACCGGGCCCGTACACACGACGAAGGCCACGGAGCGTTCGCCGAGTTCGGGATCTGCCGCGGCCACGACTGCCACGGAGTCGATGCCGGGATGGGCGAGCAGGTGCTCCTCGACCTCCGTGGCGTCGATCTTCTCGCCGCCCCGGTTGATCTGCTCCTTGACGCGGCCGACCACACTGAGGTGCCCGGTGGGGAGCCGCCGGACGAGATCTCCGGTGCGGTAGAAGCCGTCCTCGGTGAAGTGGGTCCTCGCCAGTTCGGGGGAGCGGTAGTACCCGCGCAGCGTGTAAGGGCCTCGTGTCAGCAGCTCCCCGACCTGCCCGTCGGGAACGGGCGCACCGTCCCCGTCGACGACGAGGACTTCGTCGGCCGGTGAGACCGGGCGGCCCTGCGTGGAGCAGATGATCGCGCTCGGGTCGTCGAGCGCGGTCAGGTTGAGCAGTCCTTCCGCCATGCCGAACACCTGCTGCAGTCGGGCTCCGAGCGTGGGCTCGATGCGACGCGCGAGGTCGTCGGCCAGCCGCGCGGCACCCACCTGCAGGACGGCGAGGCTGGAGATGTCCGGCCGGCGTTCCTCGAACTCCCGCAGCCAGTAGGGGACCAGTGGTGGGTTGACGGCGGTGATGGTGACCCTCTCGCGCTCGATCAGCTCGAGGGCGGTGCCGGGGCTGGGACTGGGAGAGAGCACCACGGTCCCACCGGCGTGCAGCGTTCCCAGAACGCCGGGGCAGCTCATCGTGAAGTTGAAGGCGATCGGCAGGACGGCCAGGTAGACCGAGTCCTCGTCGAGCCGGCACACCTCGGCCGCGGCTCGCGCGTTGTAGGCGTAGTCCTGGTGTGTCCGCGGGATGAGCTTGGGCGTGCCGGTGGTGCCTCCGGACAGCAGGAGGAGTGCCAGGTCCCCGGCGTCGACGGCGGGTCCGGGGGACGCGACGGCGGGTGCCCGCGGATCGAGCAGCGTCTCGAAGGGGACGAAGCCGGTGTGGTCTCCCGTGTCGCCGACGACGATCGTGTGGCGCAGTGACGCGTGCTCGGCGCCGAGGTCCGCGGCCAGCGCGCGGTAGTCGAAGCGGGCGTGCCGGTCGGGGATCACGTAGGCGACCGCCTCGGTGATCCGGGCGAGGTGCGCGATCTCGTGGCGACGGTGTCCGGGCAGGGCGTGGACCGGCACGGCGCCGAGCCGCTGGAGCGCGAACCACAGCAGCACGAACTCGGCGCGGTTGGGCAGCTGCACGATGACCCGGTCGCCCCGGCGCAGTCCGAGACGGTGCAAGGACCGGTACAGGCCCTCGACTTCGGCCTTCAGTGCCGCGTAGGTCCAGCGGCGGTCTCCGTCGACCAGGGCCGTGGCCGTAGGACGTGCCGACGCCTGCCGGGCCGGGAGATCGCCGAAGGCCTCGTCCCGCCAGTAGCCGGCCTGTCGGTAGTGCCGTGCGGCCTCCGGTGGCCAGCCGGGCCAGTCCGGTCTGCCGGACAGCGCTCCCTGTACCGAGGTCGTTCCCATGTTTCTCCTCCGAGGCGTGGTGCGGATGTTGGTGGTGGTGCCCCACAGAGCCGCACATCTAGGCTAGGCTAAGTGAATATGATTGTCATTTGAATCACCGGGCGGTGTGGTGAGGGAGGAACTGGAACTCGTGAGCAAAGCGCCTACACCGGGGCAGGTGGAGGGGTCGCAGGTACTGGCGGCGGTGGCCGACGCCTTGGACGTCCCCCGCACGGAACTCGACCTCGACGCCGACCCGTTCGAGCTCGGGCTCGACTCCCTGGGACTCATCCGGCTCACCGCCGACTGGCGTCGTCAGGGCATCGGGGTCGGCTACGAGCAGCTCGCCGAGGCGGCGACGCTGCGGGATTGGCTGACACTCCTGAACGCCGCCCCGACGACAGCGGCGTCGGACGAGCCGGACACCTCCGAGCCGGTACGGGCCGACCCGCCCGCAGCGGACGCGGGGAGGCGGGAAGAGACCGAGCCGGACGGCGCCTTCCCCCTGGCCGTCATGCAGCACGCCTACTGGATCGGCCGTCAGGACGACCAGCCCCTCGGCGGTGTCGGAGCGCACTTCTACGCCGAACTCGACGGATCCGGCCTCGACCCCGAGCGCCTCGCCGACGCCGTGACCGAGCTGCGCCGACGACACGAGATGCTGCGCGTCACAGTCCTCGACGACGGACGGCAGCGCATCCTCGCCGAGCCCGCGCAGCCGGCGGTCACCGTGCACGACCTCACCCGCAAGCCGGCCGACGACTGCGCCGCGACGCTCGAACGGCTGCGGCAGCACTACACCCACCGACGCATGGACGTCGAGCGGGGCGAGGTGTTCGACGTCGCGCTCAGCCTGCTGCCCGACGGCCGGACCCGCCTCCACATCGACCTCGACATGGTCGGCGCGGACGCCGCCAGCATGCGCGTCCTCCTGGCGGACCTCCGGCACCTCTACGACGATCCGGACACCCCCCTGCCGGACATCGGCCACAGCTACCGGGACTACCTGCGGGAGAGCCGGGCGGACCGGAAGGCCGATGTCGCCTCGGCGCGCGACTGGTGGCGCGAACGCCTGGACGGACTGAGCGCTCCGCCTCAACTGCCCACGGTCATCGACCCGCTCAGCCCGGAATCCGCCGCACCCCGGTACCACCGCACCACTCGCCTGCACCACCACCTGACGTCCCGGCGCAAGCGCGTCCTGACCGAACGGGCCAGGCAGCACCGGCTGACCCCGACGGCGGTACTGGCCGCCGCGTTCGCCGAGGTGCTCGCGGCCTGGAGTGCCGAGCCGAGGTTCCTGCTCAACCTCCCCCTGTTCCACCGGGACCTGAGCCGGCCCGACACCGAACTGCTCATCGGCGACTTCAGCAGCTCCGTCCTGCTGGACGTCGACCTCACCGCCGGGCGGCCCTTCGCCGAGGCGGCAGGGGACATCCAGGCGGAACTGCGCCGGACCATCGCGCGCGGCTCCTACTCGGGCGTCGAGGTCCTGCGGGACCTCTCCCGCGCCGCGGGCGGCACGCCCGTCCTCGCGCCCGTCGTGTACACCAGCGCCCTCGGCCTCGGAGAGGTCTACGACAGCGCCGTGCGGCGCACCTTCGGCGAGCCGTGCTGGATCATCTCCCAGGGACCCCAGGTCTGGCTGGACGCGCAGGTCACCGAACTGGACGGCGGTCTCCTGCTCAACTGGGACGTCAGGGAGGACCTGTTCGCGCCCGGCGTGCCCGCCGCGGCCTTCGACGCCTACCGCAACCTGATCGAGACCCTGCTGGACGACGAGAAGGCGTGGGCCCGCACCGTGGGGGCCCAACTCCCCGCCGAACAGGCACGCGTCCGGGAGCGCGTCAACGACACCGACGCCCCCGAGGTGGCCCTGCGACTGCACGAGGGGTTCCACCGGGCCGCGTCCGCAGGGCCCGGACGGGTGGCGCTGATCGACGAAGCAGGCCGCGCCGTCACGTACCAGGAGCTGCGGGACCGGGCGGGACGCGTCACCGCGCTGCTCACCGACGCCGGTGTACGGCAAGGTGATTCGGTCGCGGTGCGCCTCACCCGGGGAGCCGGTCAGGTCGCGGCCGTACTCGGCGTGCTCGGGGCCGGCGCCACCTACGTTCCCGTCGGTGTGCACCAGCCCGCCCATCGCGCGGCCCGCGTCCTGGAGGCCGCCAAGGCGGTGGCGGTGCTGACCGACGCGTCCGACACGCCGGAACTGCCCGTCCCGGCCGACGGCACCCCGCCCCGCGTGCTCGCCCTCGACGCGGCCGACGCCATGCGGCCCGCGGCTCCGGTGCTGGACCAGCCCGTCTCGTCGGTCGCCTACACGATCTTCACCTCCGGGTCCACGGGGGTCCCCAAGGGGGTGGACGTCTCCCACGGCGCCGCGATGAACACCCTGGCCGCGATCAACGCGCGCTTCGGGGTGCGGGCGTCCGACCGGGGACTCGCCCTGGCCGAACTGGACTTCGACATGGCGGTCTACGACCTGTTCGGGCCGCTGTCGGCGGGCGGCTCGGTCGTCCTGGTCGACGAGGCGGCCCAGCGCGACCCGCAGCACTGGATCGCACTGATGCGTGAGCACCGGGTCACGCTCGTCAACTGCGTCCCCGCCCTCCTCGACATGACCCTCACCGCCGCCGAGGCCGACCCCGAGGGCCTGGGCGACACGCTGCGGCTCGTGCTGCTCGGCGGTGACTGGGTGGGCATGGACCTGCCCGGACGACTCCGTGCCCTGGTACCCGAGGCGCGGTTCGTCGCGCTGGGCGGCATGACCGAAGCCGCGGTGCACTCGACGGTCTTCGAGGTCGACGAGGTCGACCCGGACTGGGCCTCCGTCCCCTGGGGCGTCCCGCTGCCCAACATGCGGGCCCGGGTGGTCGACGCACGGGGCAGGGACTGCCCGGACTGGGTGCCGGGAGAGCTGTGGATGAGCGGCGCCGGTCTGGCCGACGGCTACCGCGGCGACCCCGACCGCACCGCCGAGAAGTTCGTCCAGTACGAGGGCAGGCGCTGGTACCGCACCGGGGACCGGGCCCGGTACCGCTCCGACGGCGTACTGGAGTTCCTCGGGCGGGTGGACCACCAGGTCAAGCTGCGCGGCCACCGCATCGAACTCGGCGAAGTGGAAGCCGCGGCCGCCGGCCGGCCCGACGTCTCCGGCAGCGTGGCCCTGGTGACCGGCCGGCCACCGCACCTGGCCCTCGTCGCCGCGGGCACCCCGACGGCGAAACCCACCGTGACCGACCTGCGGAACACTCTCGCGGCGCTGCTTCCCGCGTACATGGTTCCCTCGCGCATCGAGGTCGTCGACGCCCTTCCCCTGACGGCCAACGGGAAGCCCGACCGCAGGAAAGCGGCGACGCTGGTGGAAACCGGAGCGCCGGTCTCCGGGCCCGGAGGCGGCGAGCCGCCCCGGGGCTGGGCGGAAACCACCCTCGCCGAGGTCTGGTCCGAACTCCTCGGCGCCCGCGCCATCGGACGCGACGACGACTTCTTCGCACTCGGCGGGGACTCCCTGCTGGCCACCCAAGTGATCGCCGCGCTGCGTCGACGCGATGTCGGCGGGGCCCGTGTCGCTCCGCTCTTCACCCGCCCCAGGCTGGCCGACTACGCCACGACCCTCACCCGGCAGGAACACCGCGCCAGGACCCTCGGCCCCGGCGACATCGCCCACCGGCACGACCCGTTTCCCCCCACCGACGTGCAGCGCGCCTTCTGGATCGGCCGCGACGACCGGTTGCCGCTCGGGGGCGTGGGCACCTACCACTACAGCGAGTTCGACGGCGTCGACGTTGACCTGGCCCGCGTCGAACGCGCCTGGCGGACACTGATCCAGCGGCACGAGATGCTGCGCGCGGTCTTCGACGACGAGGGCCGGCAGCGGATCCTGCGCGACGTGCCCCGCTTCACCGTCCCGGTCACCGAGGTCGGCACCGAGCACGAGGCACCCGCCGTGCTGGAAAGACTGCGCGCCGAGTCCTCCCACCGTCGCCTGGACATCACCCGGTGGCCCCTGTTCGACATCCGGGCCGTGCGCTACCCCAGCGAGGGCCGGACCCGGACCCGGCTGGCCGTCGGACTGGACTACATCGTCCTCGACGGAGCCTCGATCATGGCTCTCTACGCCGAACTGGACGCGCTCCACGCCGACCCGGACACCGAACTGCCCGCCATCGACGTCTCCTTCCGGGACTACGTGCTCGACGTCGCACCGGAGAAGGACGCCGTCGACACGGCCCGCGCGTACTGGCTGCGCAGGCTGGACGACCTGCCGCCCGCCCCCGAGCTGCCACTCGCCGGCGACCCGGCCGCGGTGGCCCGGCCCTGGTTCACCCGCCGCAGCCGGCCCCTGGCGGCCGACCGGTGGGAGACGCTGAGGGAGCGGGCCCGGCAGCAGGGGCTGACGCCCTCGGTGGTCCTGCTGATCTGCTACGTGGAGGTCCTGGCGGCCTGGAGCGACCAGGACGGTGTCACCGTCAACCTGACCCTGTTCAACAGGCTGCCGGTACACCCCCACATCGACCGCCTCGTCGGCGACTTCACCTCGGTGTCGCTCATCGGCCACAAACCCCGGCCCGGCGAGAGCTGGCTCGAAGCCGCACACCGGCTCCAGCAGGTCATGGGCGAGGACCTGGACCACAGGGAAGCGTCCGCGATCTGGCTCATGCAGGAGCTCGCCCGGCGCACGGGCACGGTGGAGGCCGCCATGCCCGTGGTCTTCAGCAGCACCGTGGGCGTGGGAGACCGGGAGACCAAGGACCTGAGCGGAGCCTTCCCGGCCAAGGTCTTCGGCATCACCCAGACACCACAGGTCATGCTCGACAACCAGGTCACGGAATCCGCGGGCGGCATCCTGGTGAGCTGGGACGCCATCGAGGAACTGTTCCGCCCCGGCGTACTGGACGCCATGTTCGACTCCTACTGCCGCATGCTCGACCGGCTGGCCGACGAGCCCTGGGAACACGGGCCGCTTCCCGCCGCGTTGCCCGCCGAGCAGCAGCGAGCACGGGAGCGGATCACCGGCGCCCCCGCCCCCGCCACCGCCGGCCTCCTGCACGAGGACGTACTCGGCCGGGCCGCGTCCGACCCCGACCGCACGGCACTCCTCATGCCGGACGGCAGCACCCTCACCTACGGCCGGCTCGCGCAGCGCGCCGGCCTGATGGCGGGAGGGCTGGCCCACCACGGCGTCCGCCCCGGCGACACGGTGGCGCTCCTGCTGCCCGGCGGAGCCGACCAGGTCGTCGCGGCTCTCGGGACCCTGGCCGCGGGCGCGGCCTACCTGCCGCTGCCCCCCGGGCCTGCCGCCGACGCGGCCGAGCACTGCGAGGCGGCCGGGGCGGTCCTCCTCGTCACCGACACCCCCGGCGCGGGCACCGGCGGAGTGCGGACGACCACCTTCGCCGACGTCATGGCGCCGGCCGCCGCGGCCGAACCCTTCCGCGGCGACCCCCGCACCCCCGCCTACGTCCGCCTGACCGAGCACGGCCCCCTGGCCTTCAGCCACGCCGCGGTGCGGGGGACGCTGGCAGACCTCCGGGCGCGGTACTCGGTGGGGGAGGAGGACCGGGGCATCGCACTGTCCGCACCGCACACGGTGCGCTCGGTCTTCGACGTCCTCGGCCTGCTCAGCGCCGGCGCGGCACTCGTGCTGCCCGGCCCCGCCGACCGTGCCGACCCCGCCGCGCTGGCGCGGCTCTCGGCCCGACACGGTGTCACGGTGTGGAACGGCACACCGCACCTGCTGGACCGGCTCCTCACCGAGGCCGGCCCCCGCCTCCCCGACCGGCTCCGCCTGACCATCGTCTCGGACGGCCGAGCGGGCCACGACCTGCCGCGCAGACTGCGCGAGTCGGCGAGCCGGGAATGCCGGTTCGTCTCCCTCAGCACCGTGCCCGGAACCGCCCTGTGGTCCCTCGTGCACGAGCCGTCCGCGGCGGACTCCGCCGACGGCACGCCCATGCCGGCGGGCCTGCCGCCGGCCGGTCTGCGGCACCGCGTGGTCGACGCCGCCGGGCGGGACCGCCCGGACTGGGTCGGCGGTGAACTGTGGATCAGCGACCCGGGGTTCATCGAGCGGCCCGGACACGCACACCCGGGCCGAGTCGTCGAACGGGACGGGACACGCTGGTACCGCACCGGAAGGCAGGCGCGCCACCGGCCGGACGGAACACTCGACCTGGTCGGACGCTCCGGGCGCCCGACCAGGATCGGCGGCCGACGCGTCGTACCGGACGACGTCGAGACAGCCCTCGAAACACACCCCGGGATCGCCCGCGCGGTGGTCCTCGTCACCGGAGACGGCGACGACCGAAGGCTGCACGCGGTGATCGTCCCGGTCGGCGACCGGCCGACGGGCATCCCCGAGCACCTGGAGAAGCTCCTGCCGGCGCACGCCACACCCGGTCGCTACACGTTCGTCGACACGCTCGACCAGGTGCCCGTCACCGACGACGGAGACATCGACCGGACCGCCCTCGCCGTCTCCGTGGCCTCGGAGAACGAGGCCGGAGGTCCGCCGAAGAGCGAGGTCGAGCTCCGTATCGCGGCCGTCTGGTCGGACCTCCTCGGCGCCGAAGTACCCGACCGCGACGCCAACTTCTTCAGCGAAGGCGGCGACAGTCTCACAGCGCTGCGCCTGGTCGGAGCCGTCAACGAGGCCTTCGGCACGGACGTACCCGTGCGCGCCTTCCTGGCGGCGTCCACCCTGGCGGACCTGGCGGCGCGAATCGAAAGCATGCAGGTCACTGCCCTGTCCGAAGAGAGTGGAGAGATATGAAAGCGCAGGACATCGTCGCGGAGCTGGAACGGCACGGCATCCGGCTCTGGGAGGAGGACGGCAAGCTGCGCTTCCGCGCCCCTCAGGGAGCGCTCACCGAGGAGCGGCGCGCACTGCTGCGTTCGCGGCGGGACGACGTGCTGGCCCACCTGACCGAACGGGCGGAAGCCACCCGCCTGACTCCCGAACCCGACGCCGCACACCAGCCGTTCCCGCTGACCGACATCCAGGCCGCCTACCTGGTCGGCCGCGGCAGCGCCTACGGCTACGGCGGCGTCGCCTGCCACGTCTACACCGAACTCGCCTACCCCGCCGAGACCGACCCGGACGGGCTCAACGACGCCTGGTGGGCGATCGTGCGACGGCACGACATGCTGCGCGCCGTCGTGCACCCGGACGGCTCCCAGGAGGTGCTGCCCACCATCCCCGAGACGGCCATCCCCGTCCAGGACATGAGGGGAGCCCCGGAGGAGGACGTGGACCGCCGGGTGAGGGAGATCCGCGACGAGCTGGCCGCACGCGTGCCCCCGACCGACCGGCCGCCGCTCTTCGAACTGCGGATGACCCGCTGTGACGACGCGCTGCTGCTGCACCTCTCCATCGACCAGCTCATCGTGGACTACGCCAGCCTCCTGCTCGTCCTCGCCGAGCTGGAGGACGTGTACCACGGCCGGCGACTGGCGCCGCTGAACGCCCGGTTCCGTGACTACGTGCTGGCCCGGCGCCGGCAGACGCTCACCAGCGAGTACAACCGGCACCGCGACTACTGGCTGCGGCGCCTCCCCGACCTGCCCGCCGCCCCCGAGCTGCCGTTGGCGGCGGACTCCTCGGCCCCCGGCCCCTTCCGCCGGTACGAGACCGTGATGGGCGCCGAGCAGCGCAAGGCGTTCGAGGCCAACGCCGCGGCGCGGCAGATCCCCATGTCCGCCGCGGCCCTGACGGCCTTCGCCGAAGTGATCGGCCGGTGGAGCCGCAACCCCGAGTTCATGCTCAACCTCCCCACCTTCACCCGGCTCCCCCTGCACGAGGACGTCGACCGGCTGGTGGGCGACTTCACCTCCGTCGAACTCCTCGCCGTGGACCTGCGAGCGCGGCAGACCTTCGCCGAACGCGTCCGCACCCTGAGCACGAACCTGCTGGAGGACCTGGCCCACTCGCTGTTCACGGGCAGCCAGGTGCTGACCGAGATGGCCCGGCTCCGCGAGGCGCAGACGCTCCTCATGCCGGTCGTGTTCACGAGCACCCTCGGCTCGGCCACCATGAGGCAGCCGGACGCCGTGGTCCGGCACGCCCAGACGCAGACACCGCAGGTCTGGATCGACTGCCAGGTGATGGAGCGCGGCGACGGCCTCGCGCTGAGCTGGGACGTACGGGAAGGCGTCCTCGCGGCGGGTACCGCCGACGAGCTGTTCGACGCCTTCACCACTCTCATGCACCGCCTCGCCGAGGACCCCGGCAGCTGGTCCGAACCCGCGGAGATCGATCTCCCCGAACACACCCGCGCGGTACGGGCCCGCGTGAATGACACCGGTGCGCCGGCACCCCGTGCCCTGCTGCACGAGGCCGTGCTCGCCACCGCACGCCGTACCCCGGACCGCGTGGCCGTCGTCGACCAGGACCGTGAGGTCACCTACCGGGAGCTGGTCGCGCGGGCCGCCGGCGTCGCCCGGGCCCTGGCGGCGGCGGACGTCGTCCCGGGACAGATCGTGGCGATCACGATGGACAAGGGCTGGGAACAGGCGGCCGGCGTGCTCGGCGCGCTCATGGCCGGTGCCGCCTACCTGCCGCTGGACACCACGCAGCCGCCCCGGCGACGCGAGGCGATCCTGGCCGACGCCAAGGCACGGGCCGTGCTCACACAGTCCTGGCTCACCGACGACGGCGACCGGCCGGACGGCGTCCCGGTCATCGCGGTGGACGCCCTCCCCGACAGCGAGACCCCCGCGGCCGCGACCCCGGCCGACCCCGACTCCCTGGCCTACGTCATCTACACCTCGGGTTCGACGGGCGCGCCGAAGGGCGTGATGATCAGCCATGCCGCCGCGCTGAACACCATCACCGACATCAACCGCCGGTTCGCGGTCACCGAGGACGACCGGGTCTTCGCCCTCGCCCAACTCGGCTTCGACCTGTCCGTCTACGACCTGTTCGGCCCGCTGTCCGTGGGGGCGACCGTGGTCATGCCCCACCCCGAACGCCGGGGCGACCCGTCCAGCTGGGCGGAGACGGTCGGGCGGGAGCACGTCACCGTCTGGAACTCGGTGCCCGGGCAGCTCCAGATGCTCCACGACTACCTGCGGACCGACGATCCGCCGCTGCCCTCCCTCCGGCTCATGATGCTCTCCGGGGACTGGATCCCCGTCGGCCTCCCGGCGGCGATACGGCGCTGGGCCCCCGCGGCCGAGGTCCACAGCCTGGGCGGCGCCACCGAGGCGTCCATCTGGTCCATCCACCACCCGGTCTCCGGGACCGACCCCTCCTGGCGCAGCATCCCGTACGGCACACCACTGGCCAACCAGACCTTCCACGTCCTCGACTCGGCCCTGCGGCCCCGCCCCGACCTGGTGACCGGCGACCTGTACATCGGCGGAATCGGCCTGGCCCAGGGGTACTTCGGCGACGCGGAGCGCACCGCGGCCGCCTTCGTCCAGCACCCGGTCACCGGCGAGCGGCTCTACCGCACCGGCGACCTCGGGCGCTACCACCCGGACGGAGTCATCGAGTTCCAGGGCCGGGTGGACACCCAGGTGAAGATCCGCGGCTACCGGATCGAGCTCGGTGAGATCCAGGCGGCCGTCGAATCCCTCCCGTCCGTCGGCGCGGCGGCCGTGGTCGTCGCGGGCGGTCGCGGCGACGCCGGCCGGGCGACAACCCCCCGTACGCTCGCCGCCTTCGTCGAACCCGCCCACCTCGGCGAACCGCTGCCGGTGCCGGCCTCCCTCCAGGACGTCTTCGAGCGGGCCGGGCAGGAAGCGGCCACGGGCGTCGACCTGCCCGCGCTCGCGGCCTTCCGCACGGCACTGAACGCCGCGGCCCTGTCCTCCATGTGCCAGACGCTCGCCCCCGCCTTCGCCGGGCAGGCGCCCCGCACGGCGGCCCAGGTCTGCGAGGCCCTGGACGTCGCCCCGGCCCACCACCGCCTGGTCCGCCGCTGGCTGCGGGGTCTGGTGGCGGCAGGCAGGCTCACGGAGGACACCGGCGGCTACCGGGACCTGTCCGTCCCCGCCCCCGGCGCCACCGAGCGGGCATGGGAGCAGGCGGCCGCACTCGAACGCGAGGCGGCCTGGAGCCCCGAACTGTTCGCCGTCGTCCGCGACTGCGCGGGCACCCTGCCGTCCCTGCTCACCGGTCGGGCCGACCCGGCGGACCTGCCGTTCTCCGGCACCTCGGCCGACGCGCTCGACGCCGCCTACAAGGACAACCCGGCGGCCCACGCCCTGCACCAGGTGCTGGTGGCCGGCGTCACGGAGATCGTCCGTGACCATCCGAAGGGCACACCGCTGCGGCTGATGGAGGTCGGCCTGCGCGGCGGCGGCGCCGTCACCGATCTCGTACCCGCCCTGAAGGACGCCGACTTCGACTACCTGGCCACCGACTCCTCCCCTCGCCACCGCTCCCCGGTCGAACAGCGTTTCGCCGACGATCCGCGGGTCAGGTGCGCCGCCTTCGACCCGGCGCAGGACCCCCGCGAGCAGGGCCTCCTGCCCCACTCCGTGGATGTGCTGGTCTGCGTCGGAGTGCTCGACAACGTCCCGGACGTCGAGCTGGCCCTGGCCCGGCTGAGGTCACTGGTCACGGCGGGCGGTTGGCTCGTCCTGCTGCAGAACGCCGGAGACGACGACCACGCCCTGCGGATCTCCACCGAGTTCCTCCCCGAGCACGCGGGGCCGTTCGCCGACGTCCGTGCGGCGGGCGAGCAGTCCTTCCTGACCGCGCAGCAGTGGACCGCCCTGCTCGGCGACCAGGACGGCCGCATCGCCGCCGAGTTCCCCGCCGCACCGGAGGAGGCCGCCGCATACGGCCAACGGCTGTACTTCGCGCGGCCCAAGCCCACGCGGGCGCCGGTCTCGGTGGCGGAGCTGAGCAGCGGCTGCGCGGAGCTGCTGCCCGAGTACTCGGTGCCGACCCGGTGGCAGATCCTCGACCGGCTGCCGAAGACCGCGAACGGCAAACTGGACCGCGGAAGGCTCGAGACCTGGGCCGCGCAGACCGACCGGCAGGCCGAAGCGCCCACCTCGAGCCGGCCCCGGGACGAACTGGAACGCGCCATCGCGGCCCTGTGGGCCGAGTTGCTGCAGCTGGACGAGGTCGGCCGCGACGACGACCTGTTCGACCTCGGCGGGGACTCCCTGCTCGTGGCACGCATCGTCGGCAGGCTCAGGGACGGCCTCGACGGCCTGGACGGCCTGGAGTGGGACCTGGAGTGGGAGGTCGTCCTCCGCCACCTGCTGCGCCGGCCCACGGTCGCCGGACTGGCCGACTACCTCCGTGACGTCTCGGCGGAGCAGCAGACCGAGGGGGCCGAGGCCTCCCCGGTCGTCACGCTGACCGAGGCACCGCCGTCCCGACCGGTGACCGTACTGGTGCACGCCGGCACGGGCACGCTCCTTCCCTACCGGCCGCTCATCACCGAGATCCGTGGGAAGACGGACGGCCGCAACGGACTGGTCGGCCTGGAGATCCCGGAGCTGGACACGTTCCTCAACGCCGACCCGAACGGGCTGATCGACCGGCTCGCCGCGCGGTACGCACGCGCCCTGCTCGATGCCGGACACACGTCCTTCGACGTCGTCGGCTACTGCGTGGGCGGCGTCATCGCGACGGAGGTGGCGCGCGGGCTGGCGGAGGCCGGCGCCGAGGTGCGCAGCCTGACCGTCATCAGCAGCCACAGCCCGACCTTCCGCATCGACGACGAGCTGCTCTCGGAGTACTCCTTCGCCCTGATGATGGGCATGGACCTCGCGCACATCGGGTTCCCGGCGGACTCGGACCGGGTGGGCGCCGCGGTCGGCGCCGTACTCGAGCGCTCGCCCGACGCGATCGTCGACGGGGCGCTGGCCGACCTCGACGGCGAGTACGCGGACATAGCGGAGGCGTTCGCCAAGCTCGAGTCGCTGCCGCGCATGGGCCGCGTCACCCGGATGTGCGAGGCGCTGCCTCCCGCCCTGGAGGGCACCTACCAGCCGGAAGGACTGCTGCGTGCCCTGCGGACCTACCAGCAGAGCACGTACGCGCTGAGCAGGCACCGGGCCGAACCGTACGCGGGAGACATCTCCTTCCTCCGGCACAACGGCGCGTACCCCTTCCCCGGCAGCGCGGACACCATCACCGACCACTGGGCGAAGATCTGCCTGGGCGAGCTGACGAGCCGGGAGATCCCGGGCGAGCACTTCACCTGCATGACCGGTGACAACGTGCCGACCGTCTTCGGTCACCTGCGTGACATCGTCGAAGGGATGGAAGCGTGATCGGCGTCCTGGGAGCGTCCGGAGCGGTGGGGCGCCACGCCGCGGCGGCACTGGCGCGATCGGGTGACGGCCCGTTGCGTCTCGGCGCGCGCAGGCCCGAGGCGATCGGTGTCGGGGCGGACCGGTCGAAGGCGGAGATCCGCGCGGTGGACGCGCTGGACGCCGCCTCGCTCGCCGAGTTCTGTGCCGGGTGCCGAGTGGTCGTGAACTGCGCCGGGCCCAGCTACCTGCTGAAGGACTCGGTGGCCAGGGCCGCCCTCGCAGCGGGCGCCGACTACGTCGACGTCCTCGGCGACGACCCGGTGCGCGAGGCGCTGACAGCCGCCGGCGCCGTGCCGGCCGGCCGCACCGTCGTCCTGTCGGCCGGCACCGTGCCCGGCCTCTCCCTCCTGGTCCACCGGCGGCTGACGGAACTGGCCGGTCAGGACGGGTCGCCCGC
The DNA here is from genome assembly GCF_049974565.1 of Streptomyces sp. WG5. NCBI lineage: Bacteria > Bacillati > Actinomycetota > Actinomycetes > Kitasatosporales > Streptomycetaceae > Streptomyces > Streptomyces sp. WG5. The sequence goes on from NZ_JBNGGC010000007.1 coordinate 147,303, forward strand.
GACGCGCCTGGTCGCCTACGCCGGAGGACTGGAACGCGCCACCGCGACCGTCGCCGCCGACATCCTGCTCTCCCTGGATGTCGGCGGCGCCGACGGCGAGCCCTACGGGCATCCCCTGGCGGCCTGGCGCAACGGCCGGCGGGTCCCGCGCGCGTTGCGCGTGGACGAGGACGCGGAGGTGCCGCACTTCCCGCAACGCGTCGCCGTGCAGCCGCTGCTGACCGCGGAGTGGGAACGCGGCGCGCGGGCCACCGGGCTGGCCGAGGCCGAGTGGTACAACGTCTTCCCGGGCAGTCAGGTGCGGGCCCTGTTCACCGCGCTCCCGACCCTGCCCGTCGACACGCCCCGGCAGCGGGAGGAGCTGGTCCAGCGCATCATCCGGGCGGGCGAGATCGACCTGGCGGGCGCAGAGCCCTACTACCGCCTGGTCCTCACCCTGTCGGGACCGGAGCGGAGCCGGACCGCCGTCGTGCGCACGGACGACAGCTACCGGCTGACCGGAGCCGTCGCGGCCCACACCGTCCGTGCCCTCGACGCCGGCCGTGTCCGCCCCGGTCTGCACTTCGCGGGAGACGTCCTGGAGCCCGCCGGAGCGATCGACGCACTGACCCGCACCGGCGCGGCGGACTTCTCGGTCTACGAGGGCGACGGCCGCAGCGGTGCGCGGGCGGGCGACGAGTTCGAGGACGGTGAACTGTGACCGCGTACCCCGGCCGGCCGCTGCGGACGGTGGTGGCCGGCACCAACTTCGGCAGGTTCTACGTCGATGCCGTACGAGAGCACCCGGACTTCGAGCTGACCGGCATCCTCGCCAGGGGAAGCGGCCACTCCCGAGCCCTCGCCGAGAGGCTCGGCGTGCCCTGCTACGCCGGCACCGACGAACTGCCGGACGACATCGACGTGGCCTGCGTCGTCGTTCCCTCGGCCGTGATGGGAGGTTCCGGAACCGAACTGAGCCAGGCGCTCCTGCACCGGGGCGTGCATGTGCTCCAGGAGCACCCGCTGCATCCGGACGAGCTGTCGGAGACCCTGCGCATCGCCAGGAAACGGGGCCTGCAGTACCGGGTCAACACCCACTACGTCCACGTGGAGCCCGTGCGCGTCTTCCTCGAGGCCGCACGCCGGCTGCGCGACAGACAGCGGGTGCTGTACGTCGACGCGGCGTCCCCCGTGCACGTACTGGCCCCGCTGATCGACATCCTGGGCCGGGCGCTCGGCGGACTGCGCCCGTGGCAGCTCGGGGACGTCGCGGCCGTAGGAAGCGACGTGCTCGCCACGTCCGACGGACGGGCGCCGGTGCGGACCCTGCACGGAGCCCTGGCCGGGGTGCCCCTCACGCTGCGCGTACAGAACGAGATCCACCCGGGGGACCGGGACAACCACGCGCTGTTCTGGCATCGCGTGGCCCTCGCCACCGAGGGCGGTGTGCTGACGCTCGCGGACACCCACGGACCGGTCCTCTGGCATCCTCGGATGCACTCGCCGCGCGATGACGGGCACCGGCTGGTCTTCAGGTCCGGGCCCGGCGCGGAGTGGCTGAGGCTGCCGACGAGTTCCGTCGTCGGTGACGCGTCGCAGGAGCAGCACAGCTTCGACGAGGTCTTCTCCCGCCTGTGGCCGTCGGCGGTGAGCGATGCGCTCGGTCAGTTGCGCGACGCGATCCGGGAGGGTGCGGACGTCCTGCGTACCGCGCAGCACGACCTGGCCGTCTTCCGGGTCTGGCGGGACCTGATGGCCGGCCTCGGGCCCCCGGAGCTGATCCGCCCGCCCGCACCCACTCCGCTGGCCGTGGCCGACCTGACCGATGCTGCCGGCACGGGCACGGGCACCGGCTCGGGCTCGGGGAAGCGCCGTGGGCGCGGGCCCGTCCAGGGCGGCACGTCACCCGCGCCCGCCGCGCCGGAGCCGACCGGTGCCGAGGGCGATGCCCCCGGCACCGGATACACCCGGCCGGCCGAGTTCTTCGACCTCGGGGCCCGGGAACACACGGACCGGACCGGCCCCGCGGTGGTCGCCTCGCTCGCGGGCATCGACCCGAAAGCCGGCCCGCTGCTCGACATCGGGGCGGGCAGCGGCCTGGTGACCCGTCAGATAGCCGCCGCTTTCCCGGATTGCCGGATCCTCGCGGCCGAGCCCTCCGCGGGCATGCGCGCGGTCCTCACCAGCCGGCTCGCGGACGACCCCGGGATCGGGCAGCGGGTGACGGTGCTGCCCGACGCCGCGAACGACCTGGTGCTGCCCGACCGGATCTGCGGCGCGGTCGCCTGCGGGATGCTCGGACACCTGGATCCCCCCGGGCGCCGTGCGCTGCTGCGGGACCTGGCCGGCCGGCTCGCGCCGGGCGCACCGCTCGTCGTGGAACTGATGGGCCTGTACACCCCGGTGTCGATGCCGGCGACCCGGTTGCGCCAGGCAAGCCTCGGCGGCCTGCGCTACGAGTGGTGGATGGCCGGCGAGCCCGCCGGTGAGCAGCTGATGCGACTGGAGACGACCTGGCGCGTCTTCGACGGCACGGAGCTGGTGCGAGAGGTGCGCGACGCCTACCACTGGCACACGGTGACCCTGACACAGATCGCGCAGGAGGCGGGGCTGGCACTCGAGACCCCGCCACCGCCCCACGGAGCGGCCGTTCCGCACCTGGGCGTGCTGCGCGGTGCGGAACGGCCGGTGGTCACCAGCTGACGAGTACCTGTTCCGGCCCGAAGGCGATGCCTTCGTGCCGGAACCGGACCGTGTGCAGGGGAGCCGCTGGGCGAAGCGTGGGAATCCGGTCCAGGAGGGTGCTGATCGCGGTTACCAGTTCCAGCCGGGCGACATTCTGGCCGACGCATTGGTGAATGCCGTAGCTGAACGCGACATGCTGTTTTCCTTGGCGCTCGAAATCAATCTTCTCGGGCGCTTCGAAGACGCTTTCATCATGATTTGCTGAAGCCAATAGCGGAATGATGCCATCGCCCTTCGGAATCACATGCTCGCCGAGCCGGATGTCCTCGGTGGCGGTGCGCAGGGCGATTGAGTCACCGACCGAAAGGACTCGGAGGAGTTCTTCGACGGCGGCCGGGAACTTGGTGTGGTCCGCGCGCAGCTCCGCGATCAGTTCCGGATTCTCCAGCAGGGCCAGCACGCTCAGCGCGATCTGGTTCGTCGTGGTCTCCCAGCCGGCCACCACGAGGATCGCGATGGTGGTGACGAGCTCCTCACGGCTCACCTCGCCGGTGCGCAGCCGCTCGGTGATCAGCCTGCTGAGCAGGTCGTCCCCGAGATCCCTCTCGCGGTCCGCGATGATCCCGTCCACCACGGAGGACAGGGCGCCGATGCCCTCGGCCGCCCCCTGCGCGGTGCTGCCGCCACCGCCGAAGACCTGGGAACCCAGCGTCCCCGTGACGCGCCGGAACCACGGATCGGCGCGTCGCACCCCGATGAGTTCGCACATGACCGTGCTGGACACGGTGTGGGCGAAGTGGGTGACCAGGTCGACCGGAGGGCCGCCGGCGAGCAGTTCATCGATGCGCTCGTCGACGATGCGCTGGATGTCCCGGCGCATGCGGCGTGCCTTGCGGACGGTCATCTCGGCGAGCAGCATCCGGCGGAACCGCGTGTGCTCGGGCGGGTCCATCCTGATGAACGGCCTGGTCCGGGCCCCCACCTCCTGCTCGCCCTCGACGAGTGCGGGGAAGTTCGGGTGGCGGATGTCGGCGCTGACCCGGGGGTCGGCCAGTACCGCGCGGACCTCCTGGTAGCCCGTCACGACCCAGGCCCGGCGGCCGGTCGGCAGGGTCACCCGGGTCGCCGGTCCCTGCTTGCGGAGCTCCGCGTATTTCCCCGGAGGGGAGAACGGGCATCCGCGGACCATCGGAAAGGCGTCGGAAGCGGCTTCGGTCGCTTCGGTTTCAGTCATGGCTGTCGAATCCTTCGTACGGAGATATCGCTAGGCTAGCCATTGCTTCCTTGGATTGCTATGGAAAAGTAGCGTATTCGCTGCCGCAGTGTTCAGGGAGAGCTGGACGAGGCCGGAAAATGATGATGGACTGACCGGAGCGACGGCAGTACGGCTGCCTTCTGCAACTCGCGGTAGGAGAGATTGGTGCATCAGTCGACTCTCGGGCCCTGGCTGCGCAGGCCGATGGTCCGACCGGAAGCGGATCTGCGTCTCGTGTGCTTCCCGCACGCGGGCGGCGCGGCATCCTCGTTCCGTCCCTGGCAGCGCTTGCTGCCGGACGGGATCGAGCACGTGACCGTGCAGTACCCCGGCAGGGAGGACCGGTTCACCGACAGTCCGGTCGACTCGATGGACGTCCTGGTCCGCGAGGTCGCCGACGCCCTCGGCCCGCTGCTCGACGGGCCGTACGCCCTCTTCGGGCACAGCATGGGCAGCGCGGTCGCCTACGAGGTGGCTCTGGAACTGCGGCGCCGGGGCTTCCGGGCGCCGGTCCGGCTGCTGGCCGCCGGCCGGGCATCCCCCCATCACGCGGTGGTGGGCGACATCCACCGCCGGGGCGACGACGCGCTGGTCGACGAACTGGCACGCTACGGCGCGACGCCCCGGGAGGTACTCGCGGACCCGGAGCTGCGGGCCGCCATCCTGGGGTACGTCCGCAGCGACTACCGGCTGATCGAGACGTATCGGCCGTCCTCCGCCGAGCCGTTGGACTGCCCGGTCAGCGTCTTCTTCGGTTCCGAGGACCCCGAGTGCGGCGCACGGGACGCCGAGACGTGGTCGAGCACCACCCCGCACCCCCTGAGCACCACGGCGTTCGACGGTGGCCACTTCTTCCTCGTCCCCCAGCGCGCCCTGCTGGCCGAGGCCATCGGCCGGGACCTGGGGATCGGCTTCCGGCGCCCCGTGCGCACCTGGCCCAGCACCCCCTGAGACCTGAAAGGACGTCACTGTCATGGTCGCGGACTACTACACCGCCTCCGCGGAGTTCTACGAGATGGTGGCCGCACGCCACGTACGGACGAGCGCCGGGCCCCTCGCCGCCGCGCTGGCGGCGGTCGACACCACCCGGGGCCCCGTGGTCGAGATCGGGGCGGGCACCGGGCGGATCACGGCCGCCATCGCCCAGGCCCTGCCGGCCGTCCCGATCATCGCCGCGGAGCCGTCCGTTCCGATGCGGGCGATGCTGACCAGCCGGGTGTTCGCGGACGAGGACCTGCGGAACCGGGTGACGGTCGTGGCGGAGCCCGCTCAGCGGCTCACCCTGCCCGACACCGTCAGCGCTGTGGTGATCTTCGGAGTGGTGGGCCACCTCACCAAGGCCGAACGCGCTGATCTGTGGCGGAACCTGCGCGACAGGCTGCCCGACGGCGGCCCGGTCATCGTGGAACTGATGGGGGTCGGCACCGCCCGTCACGTGCCGCCCTTCAGGATGCTGCGCGAGACGATCGGCGAGCAGACCTACGAGTGGTGGACGGAGGCCGAACCCGTCGGGGGCGAGGTGATGCGCTGGCGGACGTCCTGGAAGGTCTTCCGCCGAGGCGAACTGGTACGCAGCACCTCCGACACCTACGACTGGGAGAACCTCAGTCTCGAGCAGCTCGCGCAGGAGGCCGGAATGAGCAGCAGCCTGGTGAGCGCCGGGGGCGTTCCCGGGTCACCGGAGATCGGCAAGCTGATCCGGTGACAGGGCACCGGCCCGAGCGGGCCACCCCGTCTTGACAATCGTTTTCATCAACGCTTTCATGGGTCCTGCTCGGCCCACCCTCGTCGGTCCGCACCACTCCGGTCCCGGCGTCGTCCCGCCCGGGACCGCGCGGCACTCGGGTACCCCGCCGTCTCCACCTGCCGGGTCCCCGCCCTCCCGGGAGAGGCGGACACGAGGACGGCGGGGCCCGGGTGTGTGGCAGACCCACATCACTGGTCCTTCCACCCCGCGCACCCTCCCGGCCAGTCAACCCCTCCCCGCCACTGCGAGACGGTGCCGCCGCACCTCCGCGGGGCGCGGCCCGCACTGCTACAGCGGCCAGTACCCGCCGCCGACCGGAAAGCGAGACCTCTCGTGACCCATCGGGACTCCTTCCCCGAGCGCAAACTCACCTTCACCGGCGACCCCGTCGCCGTCGCGGCCGCGCTGTCCACGGGCACCGACGCCCCCCATCTCCTCTATGAGCAGGGCGGCTCCGTCACCTGGAGCGAAGGCGAGTCCGTCGTGATCGAGGTGGACGGGGCGTCCGTCCGGCTGCACGGTACGGACACCGAGCCCGTGGAACTGCCCGCCGGCGCTCACCCACTGGCCACCGTCGGGGAACTCCTGCGGACCCGGACCGCCGGTGTCGGATCGGCGCACGGCTGGATCTCCTTCGAGCTCGCCCACGTCCTCCACGGGGACGGCGCGGCCGGCGACGGAATCCTTGCCCGGTTCGTCGTCCCGGAACGGGAGTTGGAGCTGACACCGTCCGCGGCCGTACTGCGGGCCGACGGACCGGAGGCCCTCGACGATCTGGAGAGACGGCTGCACACGGCCGTCGCCACGGAGCCGGCGGGACGGCGGATCACCGTCGACCTGGAGGAGCACGCCGACCGGTACCGCACGGCTGTCGCCGACGTCGTACGCGCCATCCACGCGGGGGAGTTGGACAAGGCCATCGTCTCCCGCACCGTGTCCGTGCGGGCCGAACTCGACCTTCCCGCCACCTACGTGGCGGGGCGGCGCAGCCATCTCCCGGCCCGCTCCTTCCTGCTGCGGCACGGTGGGTGGGAGGCCGCCGGCTTCAGCCCCGAAATCGTGGCCCGTGTCGACGCCGACGGCCTCGTCACGGCCCAGCCACTGGCCGGCACCCGAGCGCTGACCGGTGATTCCGACGCCGACGCGGCCCGCCGTGCCGACCTCCACCGCGACGCCAAGGAGGTGTACGAGCACGCCGTGTCCGTACGCCTGGTACAGGAGGAACTGAACACGGTCTGCCTGCCGGCGTCCGTGCGCACGGAGGAGTTCATGGCCGTGGAGGAACGGGGGAGCGTACAGCATCTCGCCTCCCGGCTGCGGGGCCGGCTGGCCCCCGGCCACGACCGGTGGGGCGCGCTCGCCGCGCTGTTCCCCGCCGTGACCGCCTCCGGGATACCCAAGAAACCCGCTCTCGCGGCGACCCGCCGTGTCGAGGAGCGGGAACGCGGGCTGTACAGCGGCGCGGTGGTGCGGCTGGAGGCTGACGGCACCCTGGACGCGGCCCTGGTGCTGCGCACCGTCCTGCGCCGGGACGGCCGGACCTGGCTGCGCGCCGGAGCCGGCATCGTGGCGGGCTCCGACCCGGAACGGGAGCTGGAGGAGACGAGGGAAAAACTCCGGGCGGTCAGCGGTCACCTGGTGCCCGCCTCCCCGGCACCGCCGTCGGACGACGAGGGGAGGGAGCCCGTGGCCGGCACCGTGACGGCACCGTGAACCGGAGCGGAGGCACGCGCGCATCGGCGTCACCGGGGCCGGCCGTGGCCGCGACGGCACCGCCCGCCCCGCCCTGGGGGTCGCTGCCAACGGCGCCCTCGTCAAGGGCGGAGGTGACGCGCGGCCGTCCGCCGGCCACGCCGGGGTACCGCTGTGCACCGGCGTGGCGGCGCGGCGGACCGACACCGCCGGCACCGCACGCACGGCTGTCCGCTCCGGTGCCCCCGGATGCCCCGGCGGCTCCGGCTCCGGCTTCGGCCCCGCCCTCGCGACACCGCATCGCGGCGGAGCCCCGCCGGAGCGCCGCCCGGTTCACCACCGACCGCGGTGGGGCCCGCCGCGGTGACGTCCGCCCCGGGCGAGGGCACCGCGGCCGACGTGCCCGGCGGTCGATCCGGTGGCGTCGACCCGCCGCACGTCCACCCCACCCGGTCGCCGAGCGCCGGGTGGCACCACCACGGCCGGGCCGGGCCGGACCTGGACACCGAGGGAGACCCATCCGATGACCACCACCGAGCCCACGACGGCACCCGAGCGGCGCTCCGACGCCCCGCCCGCCGACGACCGCGACGAGCGGCGGCGCACCGCCGACGCACTGCGCGAACTGCGCCGCCCGGTCGCCCCGTCGATCCGGTCCGGCATCGTGCTGGGCGCGCTCGGAGCCGTCACCAAACTGGTGCCCTTCGTCGGCATCGCCGAGATCGGCCGGGCGCTGCTCGCCGACGGCCCCCCGGACCGGGACCGGGTGGTCACCGCGGCCGTCGTCGTCGCCGCGGCCCTCGTCGTCGGCTGGAGCTGCCACGGCGCCGCCCTGTGGATCACCCATCTCGCTGACGGCCGGCTCCAGGCCGACCTGCGGCGCCGCACGGTCGCCAAACTCGGCCGGGTGCCGCTGGGCTGGTACTCGGCCACCACCTCCGGACAGGTCCGCAAGGCCGCCCAGGAGGACATCGACGACCTGCACCACCTGGTCGCCCACCACGACGTCGAACTGGCCGGCGCGATCGCGCTGCCGCTCGCCGGACTCGGATACCTGCTCTGGGTCGACTGGCGGCTTGCCCTGCTGGCGTTGGCCACCCTCCCGGTCTACTTCACGGCGTACGCCTTCATGATGCGCGGATTCGGCGAGAAGATGGCCGCGCTGGACACCGCTTTCGGCCGGGTCAGCGCCGCCGTCGTCGAGTTCGTGCACGGCATCGGTGTCGTCAAGGTGTTCGGCGGCACCCGCCGGGTCCACGCCGGCTACCGCGAGGCCGTGCACGCCTACGGCGACCAGTACGTGGGCTGGGTCAGGCCGGTCCTGAAACTGGACGCGTACACCTCCATGGCGCTGTCCGTGCCGGTGATCTCCGTGGTCGGACTGGCCGGCGGCATCTGGTTCACCCACGAGGGCTGGGTCTCACCGGCCGACGTCCTCGCCGAGGTGCTCGTCGCCGCCGTCCTGCCCACCACCCTCCTCACCCTCAACCAGGGCCTGGCCGCCCAGCGCAAGGCCGTGGCCGCCGCCGGGCGCATCACCGCGCTGCTCGACGTCCCCGAACTCCCCGTCACCGACCGGCCCCGGCGGCCGAACGGCAACGACGTCGTCCTCGACGGTGTCGTCTTCGGCTACGAACCCGCCCGGCCCGTGCTCCACGGCATCGACCTGACCTGCCGCGCCGGCACCGTCACCGCCCTGGTCGGCGGCTCCGGCGCGGGCAAGTCCACCCTCGCCGCCCTCGTCCCCAGGTTCCACGACGTGGACGCCGGCACGGTCCGCATCGGCGGGACCGACGTCCGGGACATCGCGCCCGAAGAGCTGTACCGGCACGTCGGGTTCGTCCTCCAGGACGTACAGCTGCTGCACGGCACGGTCGCCGACAACCTCCGCCTGGGCCGTCCCGACGCGACCGACGACGATCTCGTCGCCGCCGCGACCGCCGCCCGCGTCCACGACCGTGTCACCCGGCTCCCGCGCGGTTACGACTCGGTCGTCGGCGAGGACGCCCGGTTCTCCGGCGGCGAGGCGCAGCGCCTCACCATCGCCCGCGCCCTCCTCGCCGACGCGCCCGTCCTCGTCCTCGACGAGGCCACCGCCTACGCCGACCCGGACTCCGAGGCGGAGATCCAGGACGCGCTGTCCACCCTGGTGAGGGGCCGCACGGTCCTCGTCGTCGCCCACCGCCTGTCCACCATCACCGGCGCCGACCGGATCGTCGTACTCGACGCGGGCCGGGTCGCCGAACAGGGCACGCACACCGAACTGCTCGCCGCCGAGGGCCGCTACGCCCGCATGTGGGCGGCCCACCGCCCCGCCGACACACCCGGTGCCGAGCCGGCCGAGGAGACCGACCGATGATCCGCCACCTGGCCACCGTCCTGGGGCCCGACCACCGGGGCGCCCTGCGCCGCTATCTGGCCTGGCTGGTCGCGTACGCGGTCCTCGAAGGCGTCGCCATGGCGTTCCTCGTGCCCGTGCTGCGCGCCGTGTTCGACGGCGACACCCCGGCAGCGCTGCGGCACCTGGCGACGCTCGCGGTCCTCGTCGTGGCCACCTGCGTCGCCCGCTACCAGCAGGCCATGCGGGGCTTCGGGCTGGCCGTCGTCACCCTCACCACCCTGCACGACCGGCTCGGCGACCACCTGGTGCGGCTGCCGCTGGGCTGGTTCACCTCCGAGAAGGTCGGCCGGGTCGCGCGCTCGGCGACCACCGGCACCTTCACCGTGACCCATGTCTTCGCCCACCTGCTCACCCCTGTCGTCAGCGGTGTCGTCACCCCCGCCACCGTCGCCTCGGCCATGCTCGTCCTGGACTGGCGGCTCGGCTCGGTCCTGGTGTGCTGCGCGCCGCTGCTGTACGCCACCCACCGCTGGGCCGCGTCGTGGATCGGCCGCAGCGAGGAGCGGCGGGAGGCCGCAGACGCCCTCGCCGGCAACCGGGTGGTGGAGTTCGCCCGGGCACAGAAGACCCTGCGGGCCTTCGGCCGCGACCACGTCGGCCACGCCCCGCTGGAGGCCGCGGTGGAAGAACGCAGCCGGGCGGGCGGGCGGATGCTCGCGGAGACCATGCCCCGGCTGCTCGCGGGCGGCCTCGCCGTCCAGCTGTGCTTCGCCGCCCTGGTGGCCACCGGCGTGGCCCTGGCCCTGGACGACGCCGTGGAACCCGCGGCGCTGGTCGCACTCCTCGCGCTCGCCGCACGGTTCGTCGGTCCGCTGTCCGAGGCCGCCGGCATGAGCGGCATGCTGCGCATGGCGGGCAACGACCTCGGCAGGCTGGCCGCCCTGCTCGACGAGCCGCCGCTGCCCGACACCGCCCCCCGCGCCGCCCTCGAACGCTCCGGCGAGATCACCTTCGAGAATGTCACCTTCGGCTACGACGACGGTGACCCCGTCCTGCGGGACGTCTCCTTCGACATCCCCCCGCGCACCATGACCGCGGTGGTCGGCCCGTCGGGCGCCGGCAAGACGACGCTCGCCCGGCTCATCGCCCGCTTCTTCGACGTGGACGCCGGATCGGTCCGCGTCGGCGGCACCGACGTGCGCGAGATGCCGGTGGAGCAGCTGATGACCCAGATCTCCCTCGTCCAGCAGGACGTCTACCTGTTCGACGACACCTTGGAGGGCAACATCCGCGTCGGCCGTCCCGACGCCACCGACGAGGAGCTCCGCGAGGCGGCCCGGATCGCGGGGGTGGACGAGATCGTCGAGCGGCTGCCGGACGGCTTCGCCACCCGCGTCGGCGAGGGCGGCACCTCCCTGTCCGGCGGCGAACGGCAACGCGTGTCCGTCGCCCGTGCCGTCCTCAAGCGCGCCCCCGTCGTCCTGCTCGACGAGGCCACTGCCGCGTTGGACCCGGAGAACGAGAAGTACGTCCAGCAGGCCCTGCGCACCCTGATGCGGGACTCCACCCTGCTGGTGATCGCCCACCAGCTGTCCACCGTCATGGCCGCCGACCAGATCCTCGTCCTGGACGAGGGCCGCGTCAGCGAGCGGGGCACCCACGCGGAACTCCTCGCCGCCGACGGCCTGTACGCCCGGTTCTGGGAGCGCCGCCGCCGCAGCCGCGGCTGGCGCCTGGTACCCCGGGCAAGGGTGGACGCCGCGGAGGCGACCCGGTGACCGGCGTCGTCGGCGGTCACCCGCACGTGGGGCGGCCCGCCGTCCGGCCCGTGCGCCGGGCCGGCCGTCCGGTGCGTGTCGGCGGGCGGCCGGCGACGGCCCGCGGCGGCGTCCCTCGCCCGTGGCCTGCCGGATGACGTGGCGGTGTACATCGGCGGTACATGTCCGCGCGGACGACAGCGTGGCCGCGTTCACCGAGGGACTGAGCGTCCTGCTGGACCGCACGGGCCCGTCACCGGCTCCGCCGCCGGGACGACGCCCCGCAGTCGGCGTGGGACGCGGAGACGGCCCCGCGCTCCCGAAGCTACGGCGAAGTGACGGGGGGCGCCTTCTCGAAGGCGGCCCACTCGTCGGCGGTGAACCGGCGGGCGGGCGGCTGAGGGTCTCGACGTTGTCGCCTGCGGCATCCTCGGCGGCCCGACGGAGGGCGTCGAGCAGTGCGGGCGCGGCAGGCGGCGCGCCCGATGAGGACGTCGCGCTCGGCGAGGCGGATGTCGCGCTCTGATGTGGGCGACGTGGCCGAGGACGTCGTTTTCGATACGACGACGATATGTCCGGAGCCGTAGCCTCGGAGTATGCGTGTGTTGATCGTCGAGGACGAGCCCTACATGGCGCAGGCCATCCGCGACGGCCTGCGCCTGGAAGCCATCGCGGCGGACGTCGCAGGTGACGGCGACACCGCGCTGGAGCTGCTGAGCGTCAACACGTACGACATCGCCGTCCTCGACCGGGACATTCCCGGGCCCAGCGGTGACGAGGTCGCCAAAAGCATCGTCGCCTCCGGCAGTGGCATGCCGATCCTCATACTCACCGCTGCCGACCGTCTCGACGACAAGGCCACCGGGTTCGAGCTCGGCGCCGACGACTACCTCACGAAGCCGTTCGAACTTCAGGAGCTCGTCCTCCGGCTCAGGGCACTCGACCGCAGGCGGGCGCACAGCAGGCCGCCCGTGCGGGAGATCGCAGGTCTGCGGCTCGACCCGTTCCGCCGGGAGGTCCACCGCGACGGCCGCCATGTCGCGCTGACGAGGAAGCAGTTCGCCGTACTCGAAGTCCTCGTCGCCGCCGAAGGCGGTGTCGTCAGCGCCGAGGAACTGCTGGAGCGGGCCTGGGACGAGAACGCCGACCCGTTCACCAACGCCGTACGGATCACCGTCTCGGCCCTGCGCAAACGGCTCGGCGAGCCCTGGATCATCGCCACCGTGCCAGGCGTCGGCTACCGCATCGACACCGCGCCCGGCACCGGACACGAGGGGCAGAGCAGTGGATAGGCAGCCCGGTGTGAGCGTGCGCGTCAAGCTCACCCTCAGCTACGCCGGATTCCTCATGCTGGCCGGTGCCCTGCTGATGGGGGCGGTGTGGGTGTTCCTCCTGAGGTACGTCCCCGACCGTGCGATGCTCTACAACCCCGACGACAGGCCCAGTGGCGGTGTTTTCCCCGTCCGGTCCGCTCTCCTGGACGTCTTCGCTCCGAGGGCAGCCGCAGTACTGACATTCCTGCTGGTGTTCGGCCTCGTGGGAGGGTGGATCCTCGCCGGCCGCATGCTCGCTCCGCTGACCCGCGTCACGGACGCCACCCGCATGGCCACCAACGGATCGCTCTCCCACCGCATCCGGCTGCCGGGCCGCGGGGACGAGTTCCGCGAACTCGCCGATGCCTTCGACATCATGCTGGAGCGGCTCGAGGCACACGTCGCCGAGCAGCAGAGATTCGCCGCCAACGCCTCGCACGAACTGCGCACGCCGCTGACGACCACGCAGGCTCTCCTCGACGTGGCGCGCAACGATCCGCACCGCGACATCGACGAGCTCGTCGAGCGCCTCCGCGTCGTCAACGCCCGGGCGATCGGCCTCACCGAGGCGCTGCTCGTGCTCAGCCGCGCCGACAAGCAGGCCTTCACCCGGGAGCCCGTCGACCTGTCCCTGCTCGTGGAAGAGGCCGCCGAGACATTGCTCCCGCTCGCCGAGAAGCGCGGGGTCGCCGTCGACACCTCCGGTGACGTCGCCACGGCTTCCGGGTCGCCGGCGCTGCTGCTGCAGATGACGACGAACCTCGTGCACAACGCCATCGTGCACAACCTGCCCGAACGGGGTTCGGTATGGGTCCGCACCGGCGTCCGCTCCGGGAGCGCGGTACTCACTGTCGAGAACAGCGGCGAGAAGCTCTCCCCAGAGTTGGTCCCGACCCTGACCGAACCGTTTCAGCGCGGCACCGAACGCATCCACGACGACCACGCCGGGGTCGGCCTCGGCCTGGCCATCGTCCAGCGGATCGTCCACGTACACGACGGATCCCTCGCCCTCACCCCGCGCGCCGACGGCGGCCTGCGTATCGCCGTCCAACTGCCCGCCCCGGAACCGCATTCAGCCAAGCAGGTCAGGAACTCGATCAGTGAGTGAAGCAAGACAAGACGTCGCGGACGCGCGGCAGCAGGTTGAAGCGGACGGGCACGCCGAGTCCGCCGTGTACGCCGAAACCGCCGAGACCACCGTGAAGCGCTCGGTCGTCCACCGGGCGATCGGCAGCCTGTCCCGGCCGGGGCCGTGGAGGCGCGGCCGAGTGCTCGCGGCGCTGGCGCTGCTGCTCGGCCTGCTCCTGCTGCTGCATGCGCGGATACCGAACCGGATCGGGAACATCGGCAGTCTGGTGGAGACCGCCCTGCCGTGGTGCGGCCTGTTCGTCCCGGCGCTGCTCGCCGGGGCGCTGTGGCGTCGGTCCGCCTTGGCGGTCGTCGCGCTGCTGCTGCCGGTCGTGACATGGGTGAGCCTCTTCGGCGGGCTGCTCATCGACAAGTCACACGCGGGCGGCGACCTCACCGCGGTCAGCCACAACGTCGACGCCGGCAACCCCGACCCCGCCGGCACCGCCCGCGACCTGGCCGCCTCCGGCGCGGACCTGCTGGCCCTGGAGGAGATCACCGCACAGGCGAAGCCGGTGTACGAGAAGGAGCTGGCGACGGCGTACCCGTACCACGCGGTGCAGGGCACGGTCGGGCTGTGGAGCAAGCGGCCGCTGTCGGATATCCGGCCGGTCGACATCGCGCAGGACGTCGGGCCGCTGGGGGACTCCAAGCCGGCCGACGTCAAGCTGGCCGACAACCGGGCGCTGCGTGCCACGGTGGCCACCGGCCACGGGCCGCTGGCCGTGTATGTGGCTCATCTGGGATCCGTTCGCGTGAACCCGAGGGGAGGCTTCTGGACGGCGAGCCGGGACAGGAACGCCGAGGCGCTCGCCGAAGCCGTCGCCGCCGAGCAGAACAGGCGGGTGGTGCTGCTCGGCGACATGAACGGCACCACGGACGACCGTAGGCTCGACGGCATCACCTCACAGCTGCACTCGGCCCAGAACGCGGCAGGGAACGGCTTCGGCTTCAGCTGGCCGGCGAAGTTCCCGATGGTACGGATCGACCACATCCTCACCCGGGGCGTGGAGCCGCGGAGTTCGTGGGTGCTGCCGGCCACCGGGAGCGACCACCGGCCGGTGGCGGCCCGCGTCAGCTGGTGACCGCATCCCCGTACGGGACATGCCGGAACAGACTGGACCGGGAATCGCGGACCATACCGCCGGCGTATCGAAAACCGCATACGCCCCCGCAACACCGCGTTGCCTTGACTGACGGCATGTCCTACAGCGAACCCGTACACACAGCAGCCGGAACCCGGCGGTACCCGGGGGCAGGCGCCTCGGGCGGGCCCTTGACCGTCTGGCCGATCAGCACCACCGAGCACTTGGCGTTCGTACGATCCCAGCGCTCGGCCAGCTTCCTGCAGACGCCGGCCTGGGGCCGTGTGAAGACCGAGTGGCGCAGCGAGTCCCTCGGCTGGTTCGACGGCGGGCAGCTGGTCGGCGCCGGGCTCGTCCTGCATCGCCCGGTGCCGAAGCTCGAACGGTTCACGCTGGCCTATCTGCCCGAGGGCCCGCTCATCGACTGGACCGGTGATCTCGGCGTGTGGCTCGACCCTCTGGCGGCTCATCTCAAGGCGCACGGCGCGTTCGCGATCCGGCTCGGCCCGCCGGTGCGCACGGACACCTGGAGCGCCGTCCAGGTCAAGGAGGGTGTCGCCGACCCGGGCACCAAGCGGCTCACCGAGGTGCCCGGCCAATGGTCCGACCCGGTCGGCGCCCAGGTGGCCGGCCGGCTCAGGGGGGCGGGCTGGCTGCCGCAGAGCCCTCAGGACGGCTTCGGGGTCGGGCATCCGCAGTTCAAGTACGAGCTACCGCTGGCCGGCAGGAGCGAGGACCAGCTCCTCAAGGGCATGGACCAGCAGTGGCGCCGCAACATCAAGAAGGCGGCCAAGGAGGGAGTCGAGGTCACGGTCGATACGGTCGGCGCGAGCCTGGAGGCGTTCCACGACCTCTACGTCCACACCGCCGAGCGGGACCGCTTCACGCCCCGGCCGCTGGGCTACTTCGAGACGATGTTCGCCGCGCTGAGCGCGGAGGATCCCGAGCGGATCAAGCTCTACCTGGCCCGCCACCAGGACGATTTGGCCGCCGCCGCGATCCTGGTCCGCGTCGGTGCCCACGCGGTGTACTCCTACGGCGCCTCCTCCACCGACAAGCGCGAGGTGCGCGGCTCCAACGCCTGCCAGTGGGCGATGATCCGCGACTCGCTCGCGGCCGGCTGCGACGTCTACGACCTGCGCGGCATCACCCCCACCCTCGACGCCGACGACCCGCACGTCGGGCTCATCCGGTTCAAGGCCGGCACCGGTGGCCGGGCGGTGAGATACGCGGGCGAGTGGGACCTGCCCCTGCGGCCGATGGTCTACCGGGCCTTCGACCTCTACATGAGGCGCCGCGGGCGGTAGGCCCGACCGGCAGCAGGCGGGAGGCCCGACTACGCAAGCCTGGCGACCACTTCGTCGAGGCGGGCCCCACGGGACGCCTTGACGAGCACCACGTCGTCTGCGGTGAGGTGGCCGCGCAGCCAGGTGACGGCCGCGCCGTTGCCGTCGAGCACCACCGCACGCTCCCCCACTCCGTCGGCGATCGACCGGGCGGCCTCGCCGACCACGGCCACCACGTCGGCGCGGGCGGCGGCGTACTCCCCGATGGCACGGTGCTCGGCCGCACTGGCGTCACCGAGTTCGAGCATCTCGCCGAGTACGGCGATGCGGCGCCCGCCCTCGATCGCCGCCAGCGCGTCCAGGGCGGCGCGAGTCGAGTCGGGGTTGGCGTTGTAGGAGTCGTTGAGCAGCGTCGCGCCACCGGCGAGGACGCGCAACTCCATCCGCCACTGAGACAGGGAAGCGGTGGCCAGCGCCGCCCCCGCCAGGTCGAGGGGTACTCCGGTCGCCAGCCCCGCGGCAGCGGCGGCCGACGCGTTGAGCGCCTGGTGGGCGCCCACGTGCGGCAGCGTGACGGAGGCGCGGGCGTCGGCGGTCCGCAGCGTGCAGGACGGACGGCCGAGCGCGTCGAGGTCCAGGCCGAGCATCGTCACGTCGGCGTGCTCCGCCCGGCCGAAGGTCAGCACGGGGCCGTCGGTGAGCGCACGCATCGCGTCCACGCGGGGATCGTCGGCGTTGAGCACGGCGGTGCCGCCGGGCGCGAGCCCCCGTACCAGCTCGCCCTTGGTCTCGGCGATGGCCGCGCGTGACCCGAACTCGCCGAGGTGCGCCTGGCCGACGTTGAGGACGACGCCGATGTCGGGCGCGACCAGGCCGGTGAGCTCGGCGATGTCGCCGATGTGGCGGGCTCCCATCTCCAGTACGAGGAACCGGGTGGCCGCGTCCGCGCGCAGCATGGTGAGCGGCACACCGAGTTCGTTGTTGAGCGAGCCGATCGTGGCGACCGTCGGTCCCGCGCTCGAAAGCACAGCCGCCAGCAGGTCCTTGGTGCTGGTCTTGCCCTGCGAACCGGTCACCCCGATCACGGTGAGGCCCTCGCGCAGCCGGGCCACGACGTGCGCGGCGAGCGCCTGCAGCGCGGCCCGAGCGTCCTCGACGACGACGGTGGGCAGCGGCGTGGGCCGGGAGCCGAGCACGGCCACCGCGCCGGCCCGGCCGGCCTGACCGGCGTATTCGTGGCCGTCGACGTGCTCACCGGCGAAGGCGACGAAGAGGCCGCCCGGCTCGGCCTGCCGGCCGTCGAGTACGGCCGGCGCGGTCACCGTCACGCACGCGTCGCCCTCGACCGTCCCGCCGACGATCGCGGCGATCTCGCCGAGGCTGAGGGGGATCACGCTGATTCCTTGCACGTCATGCCACCAGTCAATGCGCCGCGGTGTATCGCCGGCATATCGAAATCCACATACGTTCCGGCAACACCACGACGCCTCGACTGTACGTATGATTCACAGGGAACCGCCCCGCATCACCGTCTATGGATGCGGCCCCGACGAGGCCGTCTTGTTCCGAGAGCTGACGCCTCGCTTCGGCGTGACGCCAGTCATTACGGACGCGCCGGTATCCGAAGCGAATATCGAGCTGGCGTCCGGAAGCCGATCCATCAGCGTCGGCCACAAGACTCCAATCGCCAACGCCGCTCTTCTCGCGCTTGGCCGAGCCGGCGTGACGTACATCTCCACGCGGAGCATCGGGTGCAACCACATCGATGTGGAATACGCGGCCGGCATCGGCATCACGGTGGAGAACGTCAGCTACTCGCCGGACAGCGTGGCCGACTTCACGCTGATGCTGATGCTGATGGCGGTACGCGACGCGAAATCCATCATCCGGCGCGCGGATGTCCACGATTGCCGGCTGAACGAAGTGCGCGGCAAGGAACTGCGCGATCTGACCGTCGGCGTGATCGGTACAGGACGTATCGGCGCTGCGGTCATGGACAGGCTGCGCTCTTTCGGCTGCCGCACACTCGCCCACGACAAGCGTCCCAAAACCACCGCCGAATACGTTCCTCTCGACGCTTTGCTGCAGCAGAGCGACCTGGTCACGCTCCACGCACCGCTCAACCCGGACACGCATCACCTGCTGAACCGGCAGCGTATCGAGCAGATGAAACAGGGCGCGCTGATCGTCAATACCGGACGAGGGGCGCTCATCGACACCGAAGCCCTTGTGTCGGCACTGGAAAGCGGCAGGCTCGGCGGCGCTGCACTGGATGTGGTCGAGGGCGAGGAAGGCATCTTCTACGCCGACTGGCGGACCGGGCCCATGAAAAGCAAGTCACTGCTGCGGCTGCAAGAGCTGCCGAATGTGCTCATCAGCCCGCACACCGCCTACTACACGGACCACGCCCTGCGTGACACGGTCGAGAACTCCCTCATCAACTGCCTGAAATTCGAAAGCGGGAACCAGCATGGATAAGCTGAAGGTCGGCATCATCTTCGGCGGCCGTTCCGAAGAGCACCCCATCTCCGTCAAGTCCGCACGAGAGATCGCCCGGAACCTCGACGCCGAGAAGTACGAACCGCTCTACATCGGCATCACGAAGGACGGTGCCTGGAAGCTCTGCGACGGCCCCGACGTGAACTGGGAGACAGGAAACTGCCGTCCGGCCGCACTGTCGCCGGACAGCACCGTGCACGGACTGCTTGTCCGGGAAGAGGGACAGGCGCAGGGGCGGTACGAGACGGTCCCCCTGGACGTCGTACTGCCCGTGCTGCACGGCAAGCGCGGTGAGGACGGTGCGATGCAGGGGCTGCTCGAGCTCTCCGGCATCCCCTATGCGGGCTGCGATGTGCAGAGTTCCGCACTGTGCATGGACAAATCCCTTGCCTACACCGTCGCCGCGAGCGCGGGAATCGCCACGCCGAATTTCTGGATCGCCGCGGCAGACCAGAACATCGATCCCGGACTGCTCACCTATCCGGTCTTCGTGAAGCCAGCGCGTTCGGGCTCTTCTTTCGGCGTCACCAAGGTGTCCCGGGCAGAAGAACTGCAGAGCGCGGTGGAGAGCGCACGGCAGTATGACGCGAAAGTGCTGATCGAAGAGGCAGTCGTCGGCAGCGAGATCGGCTGCGCCATCCTGGGGAACGAACTCGATCCGG
The DNA here is from genome assembly GCF_049974565.1 of Streptomyces sp. WG5. Classification (NCBI taxonomy): domain Bacteria; kingdom Bacillati; phylum Actinomycetota; class Actinomycetes; order Kitasatosporales; family Streptomycetaceae; genus Streptomyces; species Streptomyces sp. WG5. The sequence goes on from NZ_JBNGGC010000007.1 coordinate 166,732, forward strand.
TGGCGGGCGAGGTGGACCGGATCGCCCTCTCCCACGGCTTCTTCCGGATCCATCAGGAGGATGCGCCGGAAACCGGTTCCGACAACTCTACGGCGATCGTCCCGGCCGACATCCTCGCGGAGTCGCGCCTGCTCGTCCAGGAGACCGCCATGGCCGTATACCGCGCCTTGGGGTGCAGCGGCCTCGCACGGGTGGACCTGTTCCTCAAGGAGGACGGAACGGTGGTCCTCAACGAGGTGAACACGTTCCCCGGCATGACCTCGTACAGCCGCTATCCCCGCATGATGGCGGCCGCAGGCATACCGCTCGGTGACGTGCTCGACCGAATCCTCTCCTTGGCCTTGGCGGGAAAGAGCCGATGAAGGACGACTTCGTATTCGTGGACGAACTCGCGTACGGAACAGCCGGAATACGCTGGGACGCCAAGTATGCCACCTGGGACAACTTCACCGGAAAGCCCGTGGACGGATACCTGGTCAATCGGATCGTCGGCACCAGGGCGCTGCGCGAAGGACTGGAACGAGCGCGCGAGAAGGCCGAATCCATGGGCTTCGGCCTTCTCCTCTGGGACGGTTATCGCCCGCAGCGCGCCGTTGGCTGCTTCGTACGCTGGTCGAAGCAGCCGGAGGACGGCCGAACGAAGGCGCGGCACTATCCGAACATCGACCGCGCCGAGATGTTCGAGCAGGGATACGTGGCCGCCAAGTCGAGTCACAGCCGGGGCAGCACCATCGACCTCACGCTCTACGACCTGGCTTCCCAAGAGATCCTCCCCATGGGCGGCGGCCATGACTTGATGGATTCCATCTCACATCACGGAGCACAAGGGATCACGCAGACCGAAGCGAGAAACCGCCAGCACCTCCGTACCCTCATGGAGGTCTGCGGTTTCAGAGCATACGACTGCGAGTGGTGGCATTACACGCTGATCGGCGAACCGTATCCGGACACGTATTTCGATTTCCCCATCGCATGGTCGAGCATGCCGACGGGACGGCATACCCGAGGGGACGTTCGACGTCTTTCGCACCCCCCTCGTGGTTAAGACCGCCCAGGCCGGCGGGAGGACCGTGTGCACCGAGCAGCCCGATGCCGGCCGCCGGTGCCTTCGCGGATCCCGCCCGCGGCGCGGGAGGCCGGGAGGGACGGAGGAAGGGGGAGTTCCGGCCGCGGTGCGTGGGGTCCGACCCGCGTGTGTGTGCCGTGCCCGGGACTCCCACCCAGACGCGGTACTCGCACGTCAGGTCCCCCTCCGACTGCCGTTGGGCCCGACGTGACAGCTGTCGCACACGCCGGTCAGTTCGAGGGTGTGCTCCACGTCGTGGAAGCTGGTGGTGCGCGCGACCTCGGCCGCCCACCGCTCGACCTCCTCGGACTCGACGGCGAGACTGAGACTGCACCGTCGGCACAGGAGGTAGTGCCGGTGTCCGTCGGCGGGCCGGGGCCGGTAGAGGCGTTCGCCGTCGCCGTCGCGCACCATGTCCACCTGACCCGCGGACTCCAGCAGGTGGAGCGTGCGGTACACGGTGGTCAGGCCGATCTCGACCCCGTCCGCCGTGAGCGCCGCGTGCAGGACCTGGGCCGAGGTGAAGCCGTCGCAGGCGGTCAACGCCGAGAGGACGGCGGCCCGTTGCGGGGTGTAGCGCCACTCGCCGCGGGTCGTTCCGTACATGGGTGTGCCTCCGTCACGGTGGGAGCCGCCGGGCGGGGCGGACGAGCGCGCCGGGCCGCCCCGCGTCGGGTCAGACGGCCGCTGCGAGGGACGAGGGGCCGTGTTCGTGCTCGCAGACCTCTCCGGTGTCCCAGGCGGGGAAGAGGTCGGCCGGGGGCACCGGCTCCCCTACGGCCATGAGGCAGGCGGCCAGGGCGGTGCGCAGGGAGTCCGCCCGGAGGCCGACACCGATGAAGACCACCTCCTGCGCGTGCGGCACGTCGCTGTCCCGCGCACCGGAGGGTTCGAAGCGGGCGACGGAGCCGGCCTGGGACCACAGACCGGTCACGCCCTCGCGCCCGGCCAGCGTGAAGAAGCCCTTGGAGCGCAGGACGCGTCCGTACGCGCCGCTGTCCAGGCCCTCGGTGACGAAGTCCCAGAGGCGCCCGGGATGGAAGGCCGCGGCCGACCGGAAGACGAAGGAGGAGATGCCGTACTCCTCGGTCTCCGGGACGTGGTCGCCGTTCAGCTCCCGCACCCAGCCCGGTGCCTGCTGGGCGCGTTCCAGGTCGAAGCGCCCCGTCTCCAGGACATCACGGGCGTCGACCCGGCCATGAACCGAGGTGATCAGCCGCGCCTGGGGATTGAGCCGGGTCAGCACCCCGCGCAGCCGATCGGCGTCGGTGTCGTCGACCAGGTCCAGCTTGTTGAGCACGAGCACGTCGGCGAACTCGACCTGGTCGATCAGCAGGTCGCTCACGGTGCGCTCGTCGTCCTCGTAGGGGGCGAGCCCGCGCTCGGCGAGATCGTCGCCGGCCGCCAGTTCGGCCAGGAAGTTGGCGGCGTCGACCACGGTGACCATGGTGTCCAGGCGTGCCACGTCGTCCAGTGCGGCTCCGTCGTCGCGGGCGAAGGCGAACGTGGCGGCCACGGGCATCGGCTCGGAGATGCCGCTGGACTCGATGAGCAGGTAGTCGAAGCGGTCCTCCCGGGCGAGCCGGTCGACCTCCTCCAGCAGGTCGTCCCGGAGAGTGCAGCAGATGCAGCCGTTGGTCATCTCCACCAGCCGCTCCTCGGTCCGGGAGAGCGCGGCCTCACCGCCGCGCACCAGCGCGGCGTCGATGTTGACCTCGCTCATGTCGTTGACGATCACCGCCACGCGCAGGCCCTCGCGGTTGGTGAGGACGTGGTTGAGCAGGGTCGTCTTGCCGGCGCCGAGGAAGCCCGACAGCACGGTGACCGGCAGGCGTCGGGACCGCATCCGCTCAGCCCTCCGGGCGCAGCAGGCCGCGCCGGTAGGCGGGCACGAGGTGCTGGGGAACCCGGTGGGTCACGCCGTCCACCGTCACGTCCACCAGGCGTGGCGTGCTCGCCTTCCACTGGGCACGGCGGTGGCGGGTGTTGCTGCGGGACATCTTGCGCTTGGGAACGGCCATGACGGGGACCTTTCGTGGGAGAACGGTGATCGGACGATCGGCGGCTACGGACACCGCAGGAGGTCGAGCCGGTACGCCTCGACCTGCGGCGGACGCTGCGCGGCCGGGCAGAGGGGCGAGACCGGAGACCGGGCCGGCGACCATGACGTTACATGAAAACGGTATTCATTGTTAACGAGGAGGGCGTGTTCCCGCCGCCCCGTTGTCCGGTTCCGGGTGCGGGCCGCCGGTCCTCCTTCGGGGGTGTTCAGAATGGTTGCCAGATCCGGGCCAGTGCCGACGTGGTGAGGACCTGATCGGGGTGTCCCTGTCCGGCGAGGCGGCCGTCCTGGAGCAGCAGGCAGGTGTCCGCCGCGCGTGCGGCCTCGAGGTCGTGCGTGGCCTGGACGACCGTCACGCCGTCGGCGACGAGTGCGGCCAGCAGTGTTCCGATCCGCGCCCTGGCCTCCGGGTCCAGCCCCGTGGTCGGCTCGTCGAGCAGCAGCAGGTCCGACCCCTGCGCCAGCCCCTGGGCGATGAGGGCGCGTTGGCGTTGACCGCCGGACAGCTCCGCCAGTTGGCGTGAGGCGAGGTCGCCGATGCCGAGCCGGTCGAGCGCGGAGTCCACGGTCGCGTGGTCCCGGCGGGTGAGCCGGCGCCATGGTCCGCGCTCGCCCCACCGCCCCATCTCCACGGTCTGCCGGACGGTGAGCGGCAGGGTGTCACCGACGGCTCCGCGCTGCGGCACGAACGCGGGTGGCAGCTCCCCGTCGTGGTGGAGTTCGCCGGATGTCGGGCGGATCACGCCGGCGAGAACGCCGAGCAGGGTCGACTTGCCGCTGCCGTTCGGGCCGACGAGTGCCGTGGTGGTCAACGTGGCTATTTCCGCGCTGAGTCGGCGCAGGACGGGGCGCCCCGGGTAGCCCGCGCACAACTCGGTGAAGCGGACGTGAGGGGTCCGCTTTCGGGGTGGGGTGGCCGAGGGGTGGGGTTTGTTGAACATGATTTTCATTGTAGTGTCCCTCGGTATGGAATGGTTGACGGCCCCGTTCGAGGTGACTTTCGTTCAGCGAGCCCTGTGGGGCGGCATGCTCGTGTCCGCGATCTGCGCGCTGGCGGGCACCTGGGTGGTTCTGCGGGGGATGGCCTTCCTCGGCGACGCCATGTCCCACGGCCTGCTGCCGGGGGTCGCGCTGGCCTCGCTGTTCGGCGGCAACCTGATGGTGGGCGCGGTGGTCAGCGCCGTCGTCATGACGGCGGGCGTCACCGTGCTCGGACGTACCCCGAGGCTGTCCCAGGACACCGGCATCGGGCTGCTCTTCGTCGGCATGCTGTCGCTCGGGGTGATCATCGTGTCGCGCTCGCAGTCCTTCGCGGTGGACCTGACCGGCTTCCTGTTCGGTGACGTCCTCGCCGTCCGCCGACAGGACCTCTTCCTGCTCGCGGCGGCGCTGTTCGCGGCGTTGGTGGTCTCGGTACTCGGGCACCGCGCCTTCCTGGCCCTGGCGTTCGACTCACGCAAGGCCCAGACCCTGGGGCTGCGGCCGCGCCTGGCCCACGCCGTGCTGCTCGGTCTGCTCGGTCTGGCCATCGTGGCCTCGTTCCACATCGTGGGAACGCTGCTCGTCCTCGGCCTGCTCATCGCGCCGCCGGCCACGGCCCTGCCGTGGGCGCGCAGCGTCCGCGGGGTGATGGTGCTCGCCGCGCTCCTCGGCGTCGCCGCCACGTTCGGCGGCCTGCTGTTGTCCTGGCACCTGGGCACCGCCGCCGGAGCGACCGTCTCGGCCCTCGCGGTCAGCCTGTTCTTCCTCTCCCACCTGGCGTCCGGTCTGCGTCACCGACGTACGCGCCTCGCCGCCGCCCCCGCCCTCGAAACCGACTGAAAGAAGCCTGAGGCGATCGCCATGACCGTCCGCAGATACGTCACTCCACGGGCTTCGGCCGCACTGGTCCTCACCGCGCTGCTCACCACGAGCTGCGCGGGGGAGAAGGACAACGACTCCCGAACCGCGGCCGGTTCCCCGTCCCCCACACCCCACGGGTACGTCGAGGGAGCGCACGAAGCCGCCGAACAGCAGTCCCGGCTGCTCCTCAACGACCCCGACAGCGGAAACAGCCGGGTCCTCGACCTCATCACCGGCAAGGTGCACAGGACGGCCCGGGTGGCAGGCGCCGTCCGGCTCGGCACGGACGGACGGTTCGGCTACCTCCACACCTCCGGCGCCACACACGTACTCGACAGCGGCACCTGGATGGTGGACCACGGAAACCACGTCCACTACTACAGCGCGGCGATACGCGACGTGGGCGAACTCCCCGTGGGACCCGAGGCACAGGTGCGCAGCGACGCCGCCGTGACCGCGGTGACCGACGAGAACGGGCGGACCGTCCTCTACGACCGCAGCGAGCTGGAGAAGGGCAGGATCGTGTCCTCTCGGACGCCGGCGGGCACCTACACCGGCGTCGTCGTGCCGTACGAGGAGCACCTGCTCGGCTTCACGGACGAGAGCGGCAGCACGAAGCTCGCCGTACTCGACCGCGAGGGCAAGCGCGTCGCCTCCCCGGACGTGGAGTGCGAGGAGCCGCGAGGTGACGCCGTCACCCGGCGCGGCGTGGTCCTGGGCTGCGCCGACGGCGCCCTGCTCGTCCGCGAGAAGGACGGTGCCTTCAGCGCGGAGAGGATTCCCCACGGCGAGGACGTGCCGGCGGAGGAGCGAGCCGTCTCCTTCCGGCAGCGGCCCGGCAGCGACACCCTCACCGCACCGGCCGGGGACGACGCCGTATGGGTCCTGGACGTCACCGAGCGGACCTGGACCCGGGTGGACACCGGACCCGTCGTGGCCGCCAACACCGCCGGGGAGGGCTCCCCGCTGCTCGTCCTCGAGACCGACGGCTCGCTGCACGGCTACGACATCGCCACCGGGAAGCAGATCGCGCGGACCGAGCCGCTCCTGACCGGAGACGAGCGACGGGCCGGCACCGACGGTACCGGCCCCGTGATCGAAGTCGACCGCAGCCGCGCCTACGTCAACGACCCCGAGGGCAAGAAGGTGTTCGAGATCGACTACAACGACGGCCTGCGCATCGCGCGCTCCTTCGACCTGGACATCGAGCCGGTCCTCATGGCGGAGACCGGCCGATGAGCCGGAACGCGACAAGGCGGCGCGTGCGCGTGGGCGTCGCGCGTCTGCGCAGTCTGATCGTGGGCCTGCTCGCCCTGGTCACGGCGGCTGCCGCCACGGCCTGCACCACCACTGAGGACCAGCCTCGCATCGTGGTCACCACCAACATCCTCGGCGACATCACCAGACAGGTCGTCGGTGACGAAGCCGACGTCACCGTCCTGATGAAGCCCAACGCCGATCCGCACTCCTTCGGCCTGTCGGCGGTCCAGGCCGCCGAGCTGGAGCGCGCCGACCTCGTGGTCTACAACGGCCTGGGGCTGGAGGAGAACGTCCTGCGGCACGTGGACGCCGCCCGCGAGTCCGGCGTCGCCACCTTCGAGGTCGGCGACGCGGTGGACCCGCTCAGCTTCCGTACGGCCGGCGACGGTGGGCCGGAGGAGGGGGAAGGGCAGCCCGACCCGCACTTCTGGACCGACCCCGACCGGGTGCGCAAAGCCACCGACCTGATAGCCGGTCAGGTGATCGAGCACGTCGACGGTGTCGACGACAGCGCGATACGCGCCCATGCCGACCGCTACGGCGAGGAGCTCACGGACCTCACCACCTGGATGGAGAAGTCCTTCGACCGCATCCCCGAGGACCGGCGCGCCCTGGTGACCAACCACCACGTCTTCGGCTACCTCGCCGACCGCTTCGGTTTCCGTGTGATCGGCGCGGTCATCCCCAGCGGCACCACCCTGGCCTCGCCCAGCTCCGCCGACCTGCGCTCGCTCACCGAGGCGATGGAAGAGGCCGGCGTACGCACCGTGTTCGCCGACTCCTCCCAGCCGACCCGGCTCGCCGAGGTCCTGCGCACGGAACTGGACGGCCGGGTCCAGGTCGTCAAGCTCTACTCGGAGTCGCTGACCGCCGAGGGCGAGGGCGCCGACACCTACCTGCGGATGATGCGCGCCAACACCACCGCCATGACCGACGGCCTGACCGGCGACTGACCCCCCGTACCCCGAAGCACCGGCAGACGGGCCGAAACCGTCACACGCCACTGCCGCCACCGCGCGGCGCGGAAAGGAACGCACCGATGAACAAGTCGATACGCAACAGAGTCCTCACCGGGACGGCACTCGCCCTCGCGGTGTCCACTGTGCTGACAGCCTGCGGAGGCGAGGACTCCGCCTCCGACGCCCCCGACGCGAAGGCCGAGGGCACCGCGAGCGCCACGCCCGCCGCCGCGGTCAGGAACCCGCTGGTCGCCACCTTCGACGGCGGCCTGTACATCCTGGACGGCGAGAGCCTCGAGCTCACCAGGACGATCGAGCTGCCCGGCTTCAACCGGGTCAACCCGGCCGGGGACGACGCCCACGTCGTCGTCTCCACCGACACCGGCTTCCGCGTGCTGGACGCCGCCGAGCAGGCCCTCACCGACATCGAGTACAAGGGGGCCAAGCCCGGCCACGTCGTACGTCACGCGGGCAAGACCGTGCTCTTCACCGACGGCACCGGGGAGGTCAACGTCTTCGACCCCTCGGACCTGAGCGGTGGCGAGAAGCCGGAAGGACGCACCTACACATCCGCCGAGGCACACCACGGCGTCGCCATCGAACTGGCCAACGGCGAGCTCCTCAGCACCCTGGGCACCGAGGAGAAGCGGACCGGCGCGCTGGTGCTGGACAAGAACAACAAGGAGATCGCGCGGAACGAGCAGTGCCCCGGCGTCCACGGTGAGGCGGCCGCCCGGAACGAGGCTGTCGCCGTCGGCTGCGAGGACGGCGTCCTGATCTACAAGGACGGCGGCTTCACCAAGATCGACGCCCCCGACGACTACGGCCGCATCGGCAACCAGGCCGGCAGCGACGCCTCCCCGATCCTCCTGGGCGACTACAAGACCGACCCCGAGGCCGAGCTGGAGCGGCCCACCCGCGTCTCCCTCATCGACACCGAGAAGAAGAAGCTGCGCCTGGTCGACCTGGGCACCAGCTACTCGTTCCGTTCGCTGGCCCGCGGTCCGCAGGGCGAGGCTCTCGTCCTCGGCACCGACGGCGCCATCCATGTGATCGACCAGGACAGCGGGGAGATCGAGAAGAGGATCCCCGCGGTGGGCGAGTGGCAGGAGCCGCTGGACTGGCAGCAGGCCCGGCCCACCCTGTTCGTCCGTGACCACACCGCCTACGTGTCCGATCCCAGCGAGAAGGCCCTGCACGCCATCGACCTGGAGACCGGCAAGAAGGTCGCCTCCGTCACCCTGCCGGAGAGCACCAACGAGCTGTCGGGTGTCGTCGCGGGACACTGACTGCGCGCTCCGCCCCCACCGCGACCTGAAGGGCGGCGGGGGCGGAGCGTACGCCACGTACCGCCTCACGGCCGGACCGCAGTCAGCGGCCGCCCGACCAGAAGCGGCGTCCGGGTGCCGGACCGGCTTCGCCGGCAGCCTGCGGCGCGGTGCCGGGCACCAAGCCAGGCCGAAGCCGTCCCCCGGCGCCTTCGCCCGCCCGCTTCGACGGCTTCACGCAGGGGCCGTGGCTCCGCGGGCGACCCCGGTGCCGTACGGGTGGCGCCGATCGAGCGGTGGCCGGGGCCGCCTCCCGGGCCGGCTCATCCGACGACCGCGGCCCGCACGCACAGCACGTCCGGCAGGTGCGCGGCCAGCTGCCGCCAGCTGTCCCCGTCGTCGGCCGACGCGAACACCTCGCCGTTGCGGTTGCCGAAGTACACGCCCGCCTGCTCCGCCTCGTCGGTGCACAGCGCGTCGCGCAGCACCGTGCCGTAGTGGTCCTCCTGGGGCAGTCCCGCCGTGAGCGGCTCCCAGCTCCGGCCCGCGTCCGCCGTGCGGTACACCCGGCAGCGGCGGTTGGCCGGGACCCGGTCCGCGTCGGCGTTGATCGGGAAGACGTACGCCGTGTCGCCGCGGTGCGGATGGGCGGCCACCGCGAAGCCGAACGTGGACGGCAGGCCCTCGCCGATGTCCGTCCAGTGCCCGCCCGCGTCGTCGCTGCGGTACACACCCCAGTGGTTCTGCAGGTACAGCCGGTCCGGTGCCGCCGCGTCCCGTGCGACCTTGTGCACGCACTGGCCGAACTCCGGGTCCGGGTCCGGCAGGAAGACCGCGGAGACGCCGGAGTTGGACGGTGCCCAGCTCGCACCGCCGTCGGCCGTGCGGAACACACCGGCGGCCGAGACGGCGACCGTCACCGACCGCGGGTCCCGTTCGTCGGTGAGCACGGTGTGCAGCCCCTCGCCGCCGCCTCCCGGTACCCACTGGGACCGCGTGGGGTGCTCCCACAGGGGGCGGACCAGCTCGAAGCTCTCGCCGCGGTCCTCCGAGCGGTACAGCGCGGCCGGTTCCGTGCCCGCGTAGACCACGTCCGGCTCCGCGGCGGCCGGGTGCAGCTGCCACACCCGCTCCAGCGAAGCACCGGTCTCCTTGGGGAACTTGACGGCCGGCTGCGCCGGTTCGGTCCAGGTGCGGCCCAGGTCGTCGGAGTGGAACACCGACGGGCCCCAGTGCGCGCTGTCGCCGCCGGCCAGCAGCCGCGGGGTGTCGCGGCGGGTGTCGAGGGCGACCGAGTAGACGGCCTGTGCGTTGAAGTAGGGACTTTCGTCGAACTCCCAGGTGCCACCCCGCCGGCGCCCGATGAACAGTCCCTTGCGGGTGCCCACGGCGAGCAGTACCTCGGTCATGCCGATCACCTCCGCGGCGTCGTCGTCGACGCCTTCGTCTCGGACACGGGCCAGTCTGCACCCCGGCACTGACAGTCACCTCTGGAAAGGGTGTCGCCGCAGGTCAGGACGTGGTGTCGGATCCGGCGAGAGGTCCTCGCGCAAGCCGTCGGGCCCGCGCCGGGCAGCGCCCGCGCCGGGCAGCGCCCGCGCCGGGACGCTGCCGGAGCCGGAGCCGGCAGCTCACCGAGCCTCGCGGAGGCGTCCGGCTGCACCCCGTCGGCCCGCCCCGCCCGCCGCCCGCCGTGCTCGGCGGGGTGGCCGGGCGCCGTTCCTCGCGCCCCGGCGGGCCGGCCCACCGCCCTCGCCGCCGTCGTCCGCCACCTGCCGCCGACCGCTCCTGCCCCCTGAACCGCTCCCGTCCCACCGGCCGGGCACGCAGCTAGGGGACGCCCGTACGGAGCACCAGCGGGAGCGAGCAGACCGGAGAGGTCCGGGTGCGGGGCACCCGGACCTGGAACGACGGCGTCGACCCGCCGTCAGCCGCCCGTCCGCCGCGTCACTTGTAGGTGATGTCGGACGACGAGTACTTGCAGTGCGTGCCGTCGGGGCCAGAGCCGTTCGAGTCCGGCTCGTCGCCGTCGTCGTTGCCGATGTACTTCTGGCACGGGACGATCTTCTTGCTGCTGTCTCCGACGATCGTGATGTTGCGCAGGGTGGCGCTGTCGCCGTAGTTGGTGTTGATGCCGACGATCCGGCTTCCCTTCCAGCCGACCTCGATGCTGTTGAGGTTGATCGTCCGCTTGTACTGCGTCGAGCAGTTGCCGCAGGAGCGGATGAAGGTGCCGAAGTTCTTGACGGCGAAGCCGGAGACGTTCAGCGTCCCGGCGCCGTTGAACTGGAACACCTTGTCACTGGCTTCCTTGGCGCCCCCGCCGGAGACGGTGTAGACGTTCGACGACGAGGAGCCCCGGAAGGTCGCCGCGTCCTCGCCGACGTCCTCCCACCAGACGTTCTGCAGGGTGCAGCTGCCCTTGCAGTGGATGCCGTCCGCGGCGGGGGCGCCGATGATCACGTTCTTGAGCACGGCGCCGGGGGCCAGTTCCAGGATCGGGCCCTGGTCCTCGTCCTGGCCGCCGGAGCCCAGGTCGCCGGTGCCGTAGAGGCGCTTCATCCCGTAGTCCTTGGTGCCGGAGACCGGGATGGTGGAGGAGACTCCTTGGCTGCCGTTGGGGGTCGGCCAGGTGGCGGCTTGCGCCGAGGAGGCCCCGGAAGTCATGAGCATGCCAACCGAGAGGCCGAGTGCGGCCAGCGCGCCGGTCGCGGCGCGCAACCGCGTGCGGGGGTGTGTCGCAGCAGTCATGTTCTGATCCCTTCCGTAGGGAGTGGGGGTGGAACGGAACATGTACCTGAACGTTGTGCGTCATGCTGTCCGGTGTCGCGAACGCGGTGCGGCCACTGCACGGCCGTGGTGGGGCACCGCGTTCGCGACGGGTCATGCTGATGAACGGACCGTAGAGGGCAAGCGCTTTCTAGTCAACGCTTCGCACGAGGAGGTCCCGACTCACATCCCCCAGCCGTACTGGTCCGGCATCCGGGCGTCCTCGCCCAGCTCCCGCGCCGCGTGCTGGGCCCAGGACGGGTTGCGCAGCAGTTCCCGGCCCAGCAGTACCGCGTCGGCCTCGCCGTTGGCCAGGATCTTCTCGGCCTGCTCGACGTCGGTGATGAGGCCGACGGCGGCGACCGGCATGGTGCTCCCGGCCTTCACGCGCGCGGCGAACGGGACCTGGTAGCCGGGCCCGGTGGGGATCCGGACGCGCGGGACGTTGCCGCCGGTGGAGACGTCGAGGAGGTCGATGCCGTGCGCCCGGAGGTCGTGGGCGAACCGGACGGTGTCGTCGGGCGTCCAGCCGCCCTCCTCCAGCCAGTCGGTCGCCGAGACACGGAAGAACAGCGGCTTGTCGTCGGGCCACACCTCCCGCACGGCGTCGACGACTTCGAGGGCGAACCGGGTCCGGTTCTCGTACGAGCCGCCGTAGGCGTCGGTGCGGTGGTTGGAGTGCGGCGACAGGAACTCGTGGATCAGGTAGCCGTGGGCGCCGTGGATCTCGACGATCTCGAAACCGGCCGCGAGGGCCCGGCGCGCGGCGTCCGCGAACTGGCGGACGACCTCCTGGATCTGCGTGACCGTCAGTTCGGTCGGCACCGGGTGCCGCTCGTCGAAGGCGAGCGCGCTCGGGGCCACCGGCTGCCAGCCGTGTGCGTCCGGGCCCACCGGCGCCCCACCCTTCCACGGCTGTGCGGTCGACGCCTTGCGGCCCGCGTGGGCCAGCTGGATCGCCGGAACCGTGCCCTGGGACCGCAGGAAGTCCGTGATCCGGCGGAACGCCTCGACCTGGGTGTCGTTCCACAGGCCGAGGTCCTGCGGAGAGATGCGGCCCTCCGGCGACACGCCGGTGGCCTCGACGACGATCAGGCCGGTGCCGCCCACCGCGCGCGCACCGTAGTGCGCGAAGTGCCAGTCGCCGGGGACTCCCGCCAGCGGGCCCTCCGGTGCGGCGGAGTACTGGCACATCGGCGGCATCCAGACCCGGTTCGGGATCGTGGTGTCACGCAGCTGGAGGGGCTGGAAGAGGGCGCTCATGAGGGGCTGCTCCCGTGGTCGCGGCTGGACGGAACAGCTCGTACGATAACTCTCGTAGTACGCCGTGTGTCAAACTACGATGCCCTTCGTACAATGGAACCCGACGGAGTCCTCCCGAACGGTGGGACCCGCCCGGACGAAACTGGAGCCGCCGTGACACCCGCCGCCATCGCCGTCGGTACCCGAGACCTGCCGCACCCGGCGCGCGAGGAGATCCGGCTGGAGGGAGTGCTGCACGCCCTCTCGGACCCGGTGCGGTTGCGGATCGTGCGGGATCTCGCCGCCGACAGCGACGAGCTCTTCTCCTGCTCGTACTTCGACCTGCCGGTCACCAAGTCCACCACCACGCACCACTTCCGGGTGCTGCGCGAGAACGGGGTGATCCGGCAGACCTACCGGGGCACGGCCAAGATGAACGGCCTGCGCAGGGGTGACCTGGACGCCCTCTTCCCGGGTCTGCTCGACGCCCTGCTGGCCGCCGCGGCCCGTCAGGCCGCCCGCCTCGGCGCCGGCTGACGGCGGACGAGGGCGGACGTGCTCAGGGCGTCGCCGTCCGCGCCGCGGCCAGCAGCGACTCCCAGTCGGGCAGCTTCACCACGTGCCGCCCCAGGGAGGCTCCGAGTGCCGCCTCGGCCCGTTCGATGGCCCGCCACCCGGTCCACTCGACCGGCTCGACCCCCTCGGTGCGCAGGACCCGGAGGGGGTCCGCGGGGAGGTCCCGGCCCGCGAGTGCGGGGGCGTCCGCCAGCAGGGAGGTCACCGTCTCCTTCGCGCAGGGACGGTTGGTGCCGATGACGCCGGTGGGGCCCCGCTTGATCCAGCCGGCCACGTACTCACCGGGGGCGACGGCGCCCGCGCGCACGACGCGCCCCGCCCGATGCGGCACCGTGCCGCTCGCCGCGTCGAAGGGCAGCCCTTCCAGCGGCACCCCCCGGTAGCCCACCGACCGCAGCACCAGCCGGGCCTCGATCTCCTCGTACCGGCCGGTGCCCGTCACGCCGCCGCGCCCGTCCGGCGCCGTCCGCTCGAAGCGCACGGCGCACACGTGCCCGTCGCCGTCCGCCGTCAGTTCCACCGGGCGCAGGAAGAAGCGCGGCCGGATCCGGCGGGCGGCGTCCGGCTCGGCCTGCCCGGCCCAGCCGCGCAGCACCTCCACATTGCGGCGCTGCGGGCCGGGGAGCTGCGAGGGGTCCCGGTACGCGGGGTCCAGTGCCAGCTCCGCCGGGTCCACCACGACGGCGGTGTCCGGAAGGGTGCCCAGCTCGCGCAGCTCCTTCGTCGTGAAGCGGGCCTGTGAGGGACCGCGCCGGCCCACCATGTGCACGTCGGCCACCTGCCCGGCGGCGAGCGCGTCCAGCGCCGGCTGCGGCATGTCGGTGCCGCTGAGCTCGGCCACCGCGCGGACCAGCATCCGCGCCACGTCCACGGCGACGTTGCCCACGCCGATCACGACCGCGGACCGCGCCCCGCGCAGGAAGCCGCCGTCCACGGCGTCCGGGTGGGCGCTGTACCAGGAAACGAACTCGGTGGCCGACCAGCTGCCCGGCAGGTCCTCGCCGGGGATGCCCAGCCGTCGGTCCGTGGCGGCGCCCACGCAGTACACCACCGCGTGGTACAGCTCCCGGAGCCGGGCCGAGGGCACGCCCCCGGGGCCGACCGGGACGCCGCCGAGGAACCGCACCCGCTCGTGCTCCAGGACCGTGCGCAGGGTGTTCTGGAGCGACTTGATCTTCTCGTGGTCCGGCGCCACGCCGTACCGCACGAGACCGTACGGGCACGGCAGACGGTCCAGGACGTCCACGGACACATCGGGGTCGAGCTGGACGAGGCTCTGGGCGGTGTAGCACCCGCTCGGTCCCGAGCCGACGACGGCGACACGCAGCACGGCGGAACTCCTTGTCCAGGAGGCGGATGGTCCGGAAGTCGGAGAGGGTCGCTGGTTCTCCCAGCATCCCACCGCCTCCGCTCCGCTGACAGGGTGCTGCGCCCGGTGAACGGCACGTGTTCTGCGCGTGTTCTGTTCTTATGGAATGTGATCATGCGGTTACGTAGGGTGTGTGCTCGAAGCATCCTTCGTTGATCGTTCTCTTCAGCTTTCCGACCGCTGTCCGGACGACGGTCAGATGTCCGTGCGGCACACCTGGGCGGTGCGCGAGGGCGGCACCACCACCTCGTGGTTCGACGTGCGGCTGACGTTCGCCGACGGCGCCCGGGTGGACGCGCTCGCCGTGCTGTCCGGTCGGGACGTGCGGGTCGAGGACGTACGCGCCGAACCGCCGTTGTCCCTCGACGACCTGGCCGTGCTCGCCGAGTGGCTGGATCACCCGCTCTTCGAGGCCTGCGTGCCGGACTCCGCCCGTGCCGTACCGGCCGCGTCGCGGCGTGCCCGCCCCGCGTGGCCGGGCGGCAGGGAAGGGCGCAGGCTTCTCGCGCAGGAGTACCGGGCGGCCCGGGAAGAGGGCGGCGACCCGGTCCTCGCGGTGATGCGCGCGACCGGACACAGCAGGCGGAGGTCGCTCAGGCTGATCGGCCAGGCGCGCGACGAGGGCTTTCTGGCCCCGCGTCGAGCCCGGCGCCGGAACGCTTCCGGGGAGCCGTCACAGCATCCCGCGCATCCGTGAGATCTCGCTCGTCTGCTGGGCGACCACGTCGTCGGCCATCTCCTCGACCTGGACGTTGTTGCCCTGCGACTTCACCTCCGCGGCCATGGTGATCGCCCCCTCGTGGTGAGTGATCATCAGGGTGAGGAAGAGCTGGTCGAAGGCCTTGCCCCGCGACGCGCGCAACTTCTCCAACTGGGCCTCGGTCGCCATCCCCGGCATCGCTGCGTGGTCGTGTTCGTGCCCGCCGCCCGTCTCCTTCTCGCCGTGGTTCTTCAGCCATCCCCGCATCGCCGTGATCTCCGGTCCCTGAGCGGCGGAGATCCGTTCGGCAAGCAGTTTGACCCGGCCCGACTCGGCGTGCTTCGGGACGAGTTCGGTCATCTCCAGCGCCTGGGCGTGGTGCTGGATCATCATCCGCGCGTACGAGACGTCCGCCGCATTGGGGGAGTCGTCGTCGGCGCGCTGCTCCTCGGCGTCCTCGGCGGACAGTGTCCGGTTGCCCTCGCCCGGTTTGCCCGGGGCGATCACCGAAGGTCCGGCCGCGGCCGCCGACCCGGTGTCCGAACCGGAGTCGCAGGCCCCGAGCACGAGCACGGCCAGTGCGGTCAGTGGGGCCGTGAGCAGCCAGGAACGGGACGGCGAGGGGCGAAAGGGCACAACAACCTCCTGTGGCTGGGGCTACCCCTCCGGGGGAGGGTGCGGGACACCTCGTGGGGTGTCATGACCGTCCTAGCACGCTTCCGCGTGTCACTGATCAGAAAACTTCATTGCGAGCCTGTTGCCCTCTGTTGGTATGAGCATGCCGAAGACGATACTGCGGGTTGCGTGAGCCGTTCCGTCGGAACGGACGTAGGGAGGAAAACAGTGATCCTGTCGAGCGACCCGCGAACGCGGCGCAGACGCCTGGGAGTCGCGGCGGCCGCCGCCGGTCTCCTGTCCGCGCTGCTCACGGCCGGCCCGGCCGTGGCCACCCCTGACCCGGGGGACGGCCCGGCGACGTCGAAGGAGGTGTCCAAGAGCGCACGTGCCGAAGTGCGCGACGCGATCGAGAGCGGGGAGATACCCGGCCAGGACGAGACGGTCCACTCCGACAACATCGAGCACCTGGCCAACATCCCCAAGGACGCGCTGCCGGGCACCAACTCGGACCTGGCCTTCCAGGGCCGGTACGCCTTCGCCGGCAACTACGACGGCTTCCGCATCTTCGACATCGGCAACCCGAAGAAGCCGAAGACCGTCGCCCAGGTCCTGTGCCCCGGCTCGCAGAACGACATCTCCGTCTCCGGCGACCTGCTGTTCCTGTCGACCGACTCCTCGCGCAGTGACAGCAGTTGCAACAGCACCACGCAGCCGGCGACCGAGAAGTCCTCCTGGGAGGGCATGAAGGTCTTCGACATCAGCGACAAGCGGAACCCGAAGTACGTCGCCGCCGTCGAGACCGCCTGCGGCTCGCACACCCACACGCTGGTGCCCGAGCGCAGGAACGTGTACATCTACGTCTCCTCGTACTCGCCGAACGCCGCCTACCCCGACTGCCGGCCGCCGCACGACGGCATCTCCGTCATCAAGGTGCCGCGCAAGGCCCCCGAGCGCGCGGCCGTCGTGGGCTTCCCGGTGCTGTTCCCCGGTGAGGGCCCCGACGGCGGCGGCAACCCGGGCGGGCCCACCAACCCGGGTGTCTCCAAGACCACCGGCTGCCACGACATCACCGTCCTGCCCTCGAAGGACCTGGCGGCGGGTGCCTGCATGGGCGACGGCATCCTGTTCTCCATCAAGGACCCCGAGCGCCCGAAGGTCATCGACCGGGTCCAGGACAACGTCAACTTCGCGTTCTGGCACTCGGCGACCTTCAACCAGAAGGCGAACAAGGTCGTCTTCACCGACGAGCTGGGCGGTGGCGGCGCCGCCACCTGCAACGCGGAGATCGGCCCGAACCGCGGCGCCGACGGCATCTACGACATCGTCGGCAGGGGCGACCACCGCGAGCTGGTCTTCCGCAGCTACTTCAAGATCCCCCGCCACCAGGCGGACACCGAGAACTGCGTGGCCCACAACGGCTCGCTGATCCCGGTCAAGGGCCGCGACATCATGGTCCAGGCCTGGTACCAGGGCGGCGTCTCCGTCTGGGAGTTCACCGACTCCGAGCGTCCGAAGGAGATCGCCTACTTCGAGCGTGGCCCGCTGACCACGGACGGCGTCACCACCGGCGGTTCCTGGTCGGCGTACTACTACAACGGCTACATCTACTCGAACGACATCGCCAAGGGCTTCGACGTCCTGAAGCTCAGCGACCGGCGCACCGACCCGGCCAAGCGGGTCCACCTGCGTGAACTCAACACGCAGACGCAGCCGGACTACTTCGGCTGAGCCCCCCGGCCGGTCCGGTCGATCCCGTCCGTCCGACCTGTCCGACCTGGCTGCTCCGCCCGGCCCGTCTGATCGGTCCGATCGATCGGGCCGGGCCGGTCGGCCAGGCCGGCCGGGTTCGGCGGGTCGGTCCGGTCGGCCGGGCCCGTCCGGACCGGCGTGCCGGGCACACCGGTCGCGAAGAACCGCGACAGATCCGCGTCGCACGTCCCGTCGGGCGCCTCGGCGTCCGGCGGGACACCCAGCTCCCACTCCAGCCGGTAACGCCTGAACAACTCGGCGCGCAGCACCGGCACGGGCATCGGCACCCCCGGCACCAGGGCGGCGAACACGGCGCCCATCAACAGCGCGCGCAGCATCGGGTAGTCGCGGTCGACGTCCCGTGAGCCGTGACGGGCCACGGTGTCCCGCAGCAACTCCGCCAGCCGCCGCTGCTCGGGGCACGGCACGAAACCCACCTCGGCCTGGAGCAGGCCCGCCATGTGCTGGCGCATGAGCACCGGCCGGTCGCGGGCGAGGCCCAGGATCGCGTCGATCGCCCGCGCCATCCGCTCCGGACCATCGGCGGTGCACGGCTCGCGCTCCAGCGCCTCCTCCAGCGTGCGGTGCATCAGCCGGTGCACGGCCGACTGCAGCAGTTGCCGCTTGCCGGGGAAGTAGTACGAGACCAGACCGCGCGCAGAGCCCGCCCGGTCGGCGATGGCGCCCAGCGTGGTCGCGTCGTACCCGTGCTCGCCGACGAGCTCCACCGCGGCCTGCAGGAGCCGCTCCTTCGAACGCCGTCGCAACTCTTCATTGACCGAGGCGCTGCGCGGGGACATGCTGTACTCCTGCGTTGACTGGCTGCCAGCCAACTATACTCGGCGCAGGCGGACGGGCCCCTTGGCGGGCCTGTTCCGGATACCGTCTGCCTCGGGCGACACGGGGGATCGTCCGAGGCGGACGGAGGCCCCACTGGTTGCCTCGGGCTACCCGCAGCGCGTTCGCGCCGTCCGGCGGCGCCTCGCCGTCCGAAGCTGTCCGGACCGTCCCGGCCGGCCCGGGGCGGAAAGCCGCGGTCCGGCAAGGCCGCGGTCCGGCACCGGCGGGCGCCGCGCGCGGCCGTCCGCCCGTGTGGTCACGGGTACCGGCGGCGGTGGACCAGTACCGCCAGGGCCACGACCAGGGTGCCGAGGAGCCAGCCGCCGACGACGTCGGTGGCCCAGTGGACGCCGAGCCAGACCCGTGTCACGCCGACGCCGGCCACGGAGACCAGGGCCACGGCCAGGGCGGTCAGGCGCAGGGAGCGGGCGGCGCCGTAGTAGTGGAGGAGCCAGACCAGGAGGCCGCACACGAACGTGGCGGTCATGGCGTGGCCCGAGGGGAAGGCCGCGTAGTGCGCGGAGTCCACGGGATCGGGCCAGACCGGGCGGGCGCGGTCCACCGCCGCCTTCAGAGCCTGCTGCGCCAGACTGCCCAGCAGACAGGTCGTCCCCAGCCACACGGCCGTCCACCGGTCCCCGTGACGGAACCACAGCCACAGCACCACCACCGCGCACAGCAGTCGCATCGTCCACGTGTCCCACACCCAGTCGGTGAGGATCCGCATGGCGTGCGTGATGCCCGGTTCGTCGACCGCCCAGCGGTGCGTCGTGCCGGCGAGGTCGTCATCCAGGCCGATCAAGGGGTGCCACTCGAGGGCGACCAGGGTGAGGAGCAACGCGGAGCACACGGCCAGTCCCCAGGTGACGCGGAGGGCCGTGCGGGGCTGCGGTGGACCGGGCGGGGAGTGGACAGGCGGCGTCTGCATGCTGCGATACTCGCGGAACCAGAGGGTCCGGGGCCAATCTCCGGGGCGCTCTCCGGGGCGGAAGGGCGGCGAGGGGCTATCCCAGCGCCCGCAGCCCCGGCACGAAGGCCACCAGTACCGGCACCACCGGGACCAGCGCGGCCGCCGCCGTCAACCGCAGCCGCCGGGCCGCCGTCAGCCGGTTCGGCGCGGTGAGCAGCCGGTGCACCCGCTGCGGGACGTGCGCCTGTGCGGTGGGGCACGGGCCGAACACGCCCCGGTCCTCGTTGAGTTCGACCAACGCCAGGGCGGTCGTCAGCCGGCCGAAGCGGCGGGAGGCCACGTCGTCGGCGGCGAGTTCGACCAGGCGGTGCATCTCGTCGCGGAACGCGGCGAACACCGGGACCTGCGGAAACCCCTCCGCCAGGGCCGCCGAGCAGTGCAGCAGCCAGTCGTGCCGCGCCCGCGCGTGCCCCTTCTCGTGGGCGAGTACCGCGTCCAGTTGCCGGCCCTTGAGGCGGCGCAACGCGGCGGTGGTCACCACCAGTTGCGGAGGAGAGCCGGGCAGCCACCACGCGTCGGGCCGGTCGCCCTCCAGGACGACGAGCGGCGCCGAGCCGGGCACCTCGCCGGGCAACACCGGCGCACGCAGGAGGAGTTCGGCCCGGCGCCGCCGACGCCCGGCCCGGGCCCGCACGACCTCCCGGGCCAGCATCGCCAGGCTCCACAGCCCGCCGCAGGCCAGGGCGACGGCGGTGGTGTCCGCCCAGAGACCGGAGGTGCCGAGCGCGTAGGCCTCGACCACCGGGCCCGGCGCCGTCGCGAAGACGGGCCCGCCCACCGCGTGCCAGGCCGCCGCCGCACTGAACGTCATCGACAGCGCGCAGCACACGAGCACGGCCGCCACCACGCACTGCCACACCCACAGGGCGACCACCGGTTCCCGGTCCGGCCAGTCGGCCCGGGCGAGCAGCCTGGGGGCGAGCACGGCGGTCAGGGCGCCGAGCAGCAGCAGTGCCGCGGGGAGAATCATGGGGGCAGCCTATGAGCGTCGCGCTCCCGGCAGTACGGCCCGCCGCACAAAGTGACGCAGGCAACGGTTGCGTACGGGGTGTCCCGGGTACGCGTCGGGGCCGTCGAGGTCACGCGGTCGCCCTCGTGCGACCGCCGGGTGTCGGCCGACCACCGTCGTGCGACTGCCGGTGTACACGGGGCCGGCGTGGTGCGGCCATCCGGTGGCCACTGGCCGACGCGATGCGGCCGCCGGTGGTCACCTGGCCGGCGTGGTGCGGCCATCCGGTGGCCACTGGCCGACGCGATGCGGCCGCCGGTGGTCACCTGGTCGGCACGGCGCGGCCATCCCGTGGTCACATGGCCGGCAGCATGGCCAGCATCGCGATCCCCATGGAGAGCCGGCAGGCCCGCGCCAGCTCCGGCCGGTCGCCCCACCCGGCCGCAAGGCTGCCTCCGGCGCCCGGGCCGCCCCCGGACGCGGCGGCGACGGGTATCAGGCGTACGCCGGTCAGGAGCACGTACCCGGTGAAGTAGAGCAGCAGACCCCCGGTCAGCACGGGGATCCCGGAGGTGCCCCGCCCGTGGGCGTGGGCGGGGGAGCCGGCCATCACCACGGCCATGTAGACCATGGCCCCGGCCCCGACGACATGGTGCAGATGGTGGCGCCCGGACCGGGCCGCCCACAGGGCGTGCAGGCCGGTGGCGCCGAACACCACCGCGTAGCCGGGCCACGCCCATCCGGGCGGGGTGAACACCGCCGTGGGCACGGCCATGGCGGCCATGCCGAACCCCATGAGGGCCTCGCCGCCCGCGGCGCGGCGCTGCTCCTCGACGCTGCTGCGCATCCGCAGCAGGCAGTAGGCGCCGGTGGCCGCGCAGAGCGCGACCAGCAGCCAGCCGGACGACGCCGGTCCGTGCACACGTGCCTCCCCGCTCGGCGCTCGACGGTCGGTCAAGGACTGCCCGGGCCGTGCGGCGCGCACGCGAGCGCAAGGGTGTACACGGGTGGTATCCGGGGGAGCGCGGGGGTGCCGTGCCTGGTGGGCGGCCGGACCGATGTCACACCCAGGGGAGTCCTTTACTGGTAAAACACCTGTTAAGGTCAATCGTATGAGCAGTGCGACCCCCACCACCGGCACCTCACTCGGCCGACGTCTGTCCCTGACCGGCGTGCTGCGCCTGCGCCGGCCCTCCGAGATCTGGTTCAAACCCGCCCTGAGTTCGGTCGCCGCCGTCGCCCCGCCCAACCTGATCCTGCTGGCGCTCGGCCGACTCGACCTGGCGATGTACACCATGGCCGGGTCCCTGTGCGCGCTCTACGCCCACAACCGCCCCTACGCCGCCAGGGCCCGCACCCTGGCGTGGGTGGTACTCGGCATGCTCGGCGGCGTCGCCGTCGCCCTGGTCACCGCCTCGCTCACGCGGAACGCCGTCGTCCTCGTCACCGTCGGCGCCCTGCTCGCCGCCGTGCAGAAGGCACTGTGCGACGCCACCCGAGTCGGCCCGCCGGGGAACGTGGTCCTGACCTTCATCAGCTCCGCCGCCCTGTTCGTCCCGCAGACCTTCGGCCAGGTCCCCGGACACCTGGCGCTGGCCGCCGCCGCGGGCGCCTGGGCCTGGCTCGTCGGCATGGCACCCGCCCTGGTCCGCCCGCACGGCCCGGAACGCCGGGCCACCGCCCAGGCCCTGAACGCCGCCGCCGCGTACGCCGACACCCGCGGCACCGGCGACGGCCACACCCCCGCCCGCGCCGCCGGGTACGCCGCCGTGCAGGCCGCCTGGCAGACGCTGCTGTCCCTCCCCGCGACGGGCACCCGCGCCACCACCCGGCACGCCCTGGAGCACCTCGTCGTCCGTGCCGAGATCGCGCTCGCCGCGCCCGCCGACACGGACCCGGAGCGGCTGCGCGCCTGGGCCCGCGCCCTGCGCGGCAGCGGCCGGATCCCCCGCACCGGCACCCCCCGGGGAGCCGCCGACGAACTCCTCGGCGTGGACGCCGAACTCGCCGCCCGCCCCACCCCCCTGTGGCAGCGGCTCGGCCCGCTGGCCCCGATCGCCGCCCGCACCGCCCTCGGCTGTGCGCTGGCCGGCTACGCCTCCCTCGCCCTCGGTATCGGCCGCCCCTACTGGGCCCTGGTCACCGCCGCCGCGCTCTACCAGGCCAACGTGGCGCTCACCTGGAGCCGTGCCGTCCAGCGCGTCGTCGGCAACATCGCCGGGGTGCTGCTGTTCGCCGCCATCGCACCGCTCGCCCACCTCGGGCAGGCCCTCCTCGTCCTGCTCTGCCTCGCCCTCAACTTCGGCGCCGAGGCGCTCATCACCCGCAACTACTGGCTCGGCAGCGTCTGCGTCACCCCGATGGCGCTGCTCATCACCGAGTTCGCCGGCTACCAGCCACCCGGCGAGCTGGTCACCGAGCGGGTGGTGGACACCCTCGTCGGCGCCCTGGTCGGCTTCCTGGCCGCCGTCGCCGTCACCAACCGGCGCGCCGGGGACCGCGTCGAACAGGCGGTGACCGCGGCCGACCGAGCCCGCGAACGCGCCGCTCGCCTCCTCGCGGAGTCCGCCCCCGCCCCCGGCGCCCTGGAGGCCGCCCGCCGGGGCCTGGCCGCCGCACTGACCGACCTGCGGGCCACCGTCGACGCGGCGGCCGGCGAATGGTGGGGGCGCGCCCTGCCCCAGGAGAGGGTCGTGCTCGCCGAGCAGTCCGGACACCGTACGCTCGCCGCAACGGTGCGACGCCAGGCAGCGCGTCCGGACCGGGAGACGGGCACGAGAACGGAGGACGTACGGCCATGACCGCAACCGACGGGGGCTCGGCGACCGAGGGCGACGAGAGAGGCGGACCGGGCGGTGACACCGTCGCCGCGGTGGTGAGGCAGTGGCGGGCCGTCCACCCCGACCTGGACACCGGCCCGATGGAGATCATCGGCCGTATCAACCGCTGCGCAGCCCTCCTCCAGCAGGCCGAGGACGCCCCGCTGCGCCGGGCCGGCCTCAGCCGCTCCGAGTTCGACCTGCTCGGTGCCCTGCGCCGCACCGGACACGAGCTCACCCCGGGCGACCTGGCCCGCGAGACCTTCTCCTCGGGCGCCGCCGTCACCAAGCGCCTCAAGCAGCTCACCGAGCGCGGACTGGTCGAGCGGCGCGGCGACACCCGCGACCGCAGGGTCGCCCACGTCCGCCTCACGGAAGCCGGGCGGGACCTCGTCGACGGCATCCTGCCCGAACAGCTCGCCTACGAGTCCGCCGTCCTGTCCGGCGTCGACGGCCCCGAGCAGGACGCGCTGGCCGCGCTCCTCGGGGCACTGCTGGGCAGACTGGAGGGCCGCCTGGACGCCCTGCGGATCTGACCTCCGGTGCGGTCCGGTATGCGGAGCGCGGCGCGTCGCCGCCCGCCTCGGCGTCGGCGTCCACGGTCCGGGCGCCCGCCTCCTCGGCGCCGGCCCGAAGCCGCCGCCCGGGCGGACGGGGCCGGGGCTCAGCGTTCGTCGCCCGCCCGGTACACCCCGAACATCGCGCCCTGCGGATCCCGCAGCACCGCGATGCGTGGTCCGTCGGGAGGCGACGTGGGTTCCATGAGCACGGTGCCGCCACCGTCGGTCGTGTCGACCGCGGTGGTGTCCACGTCCGCCACCGCGAAGTACGGCAGCCAGTGCGCGGGCACCTCGTGCGGGAACTTGTCGTCCATCGTCACCATGCCGCCGAAGTCGGCCCCGTCGATCCCCCACTGCGGGTAGCGGTCCGAGGGAGTGACGCTCCAGCCGAACACCGTGGTGTAGAAGTCGGCGGCCCGGTCGGGCTCCCGGGTCAGCAGCTCCACCCAGCCCAGCGAGCCGGGGGCGTTGAACAGGCCTGCTCCCGGGAACGAGCGTCCCTGCCACAGCTGGAACACCGCACCGGTCGGATCGGCGGCCACCGCGAACCGGCCCGAGTCGAAGACGTCCGTGGGGCCCTGCAGGACGGCCCCGCCGGCCGCCGTCACCTGCCGCACGGCGGCGTCCGCGTCGCGCACGGCGAACGACACGTTCCACGCGACCGGCTGTGCCTGCTGGTACAGCGGGGTCAGGGCGGCGACCGCCGCCTCGCCGAGGCGGGCGATGGTGTAGCCGCCCGCCTGCTGCCGGGAGTCCGTCTCGGGACGCCACCCGAACAGCTTGGTGTAGAACCGCTTGGCCGCCGCTGGATCGGTGGTCCCCAGCTCGGCCCAGCAGGGCCCGCCGGTCACCGGTTCGTGAAGCTTCATCGGGCGTCCTTCCGCTGAGCCGCAGACCGTCCGTCCCCCCTCGGGCACGCTACGGCCGCCTCCGGAACGCGGCCATCCGGCAGGTACCGTCCCGAGGCTCAGATCCCGGGCCGGTACCGCAGCGGATGGTCCGCGGGCACCTCCACCAGCACGATCCGGGTGCCGTCCGGGTCCGCGATCCACATCTCGACCAGTCCCCACGGCTCCTGGACCGGCGGCCGGACGATCCCGACGCCCTTCGCGCGCAGTTCGTCGTGGGCCGCCGCCACGTCCTCCACCTGGAGCCACAGCCTGAGCGCGGGGGAGAGGGGCGCTTCGGAGCGGCCGGAGACCTCCAGGAAGCCGCCGCCGAGGAAGTAGACGGTGCCCCGCTCGGGCCCGGTGCCGAACTCCCGGTGGACGGCGAGGCCCAGCTGCTCGCCGTAGAAGGCGCGGGAGCGGTCGGGGTCGGTGGGGCGGAGCAGGATCCGGCTGCTGAGTACATGCACCATGCGCCCCGAGACTACTGGCAGCGTTACTCTCATCGGTGCCCGCGCCGCGCCCGAGAACGAACCGCCGGCAAGGAACCGTCGAGAACGAACCGGAGACTGCACCACATGGACACCGCCGCCAGCCCGCTGACCTACCGCGACGCCACCGACGCGGACGTGGACGAGATCGTCGCGCTCATAGAGTCCGCGTACCGCGGGGAGTCCAGCCGGGCCGGGTGGACGACCGAGGCGGACATCCTCCATGGCCGGCGGACGGACCCGCAGGGCGTGCTGGAGGTCGTCAAGGCACCGGACAGCCGCCTGCTGACCGTCGAGCGGGACGGCGGGATCGTGGCCTGCTGCCAGCTGGAGCACCGAGGGGAGCACGCCTACTTCGGGATGTTCGCCGTCAGCCCGGCGCTCCAGGGCGCGGGCCTGGGCAAGGCGGTCATCGCGGAGGCGGAGCGGCAGGTCCGCCAGGCATGGGGGGTGACGGAGATGCACATGACCGTGATCTCCGTACGCGAGGATCTCGTCGCCTGGTACGAGCGCCGCGGCTACCGCCGTACGGGAGAGACGAGCCCGTTCCCGTACGGCGACGAGCGCTTCGGCATCCCGCAGCGCGACGACCTTCGGTTCGAGCTGCTGGTCAAGCCGCTGGTCTGACGTCGGTCCGCCGCGGGCTCAACGGTGGACGTGGGGCTCACGCGGTGAAGCGGCCGGTGCGTTTGATCTCCGGGTAGTCGGTCGTGGCGCCGTCCAGGCCCAGGGCGCGCACCAGCCGCAGATGGTCCTGGGTGTTCACCGTCCAGCAGAAGACCCGCAGGTCCGCCTTGCGGGCCCGCTCCACGATCTCCAGCGTGATCCGGTTGATGTCCAGGCACAGGGTCCCGGCCCCGGCCGCTACGGCACGGTCCACGACCTCGGGGCCGTAGTACTGCGCGACCAGCGCGGTCCGCACCCCCGGCACCAGCCCGGCGATCTCGACGATGGCCTCGTCGTGGAACGAGATCACCTCCACCCGGTCCACCAGGTCCCGCCGGCGCATCACCTCGGCGAGCGCCCGCGCGGCCGCCGCGTCCTTGATCTCGGCCTGCAACGGCACCGACACGGAGTCCAGCACCTCCTCGAAGACCGGGACCCGCTCCCCGCGGCCCGCGTCCAGCGCGCGCAGTTCCTCGAGGGTCTGCTCGGCGATCGCGCCCGTGCCGTCGGTGGTGCGGTCCACGTCCGCGTCGTGCATGACGACGAGCGCGCCGTCCTTGCTCAGGTGCAGGTCCAGTTCGACGACGTCGAGGCCGGCCTGCTCGGCGGCGACGAAGGAACGCAGGGTGTTCTCGGGTTCGACACCCATCACTCCGCGGTGACCGATGGTGAGGAAGTTCAAGGCTCGACTCGCTTCCGTCGACGGCGGCGATATCAGGGGCGCAGCCTAACGGCCCTGCGGGACCGTTTCCCCTCTGCCGCGCCTGGTATACGGAGTCCGGCATCCCGCAGGAAAAAATGCGGCGAACCGCAGGGTCGGGCAGGATAATTTGCGGAGGCCCCCCTTGCTGGGAGAAACCTCGTATGCATACGGTGTCCTGACGTGAGCTTCTCCTGTGGAGGATGGGACATGACGGAAATTCTTGTGCAGGTGGGTTCGGAGGAGAACATTCCTCCGGCAGGCAGGGTGGTGGAGCACCCGGCGTGGCCCGTGCTCAAGGATGCCGTGGAGCGGATCCGGCCATGGCAGTCCAAGGACGGGTCGATCGACTTCGACGCCGAGGGCGCCCCGGAGCGGGCCGCCGCCGAGGACGCCGTACGCCGCGTCGCCGGCGCCGTCGAGGAGCTGTCCCCGCTGCTCCCGCACGACCGCGCGTACCACGAGGCGCTGGTGAAGGACCTGGGCCGCTGGTCCGACGGCGGGTTCGAGGTGCCCGACTTCCTCGACTCGCTGCTGGCCTTCCAGCCCGCCGCGAACCGCGCGGACGGCCTCCAGCACCTGGTCGTCTTCCCGATGTACACGCAGAACGGCAACCCGGACCGCAACCTCGAAGCGGTCGTGCTGCGCATGGTCTGGCCCGACTGGCTGGCCGAGCTGGAGCGCGCCCGCTACGACAACCCGCTGTTCTGCGGCATCACCTTCGAGGACTTCACGGCCGGCTACGACACCAACTCCGCCGTGCTCTTCCCGGAGACCATCGCCGTGCGCGAGGCGCCCGAGCGCTTCTCCTGGGGCGGCATCTTCTGCGACCGCGAGGCCGCCCGCTTCCGCCGCGTCACCGAGGCCGCCGTCGGCATCCTGGGCCTGGAACTGCCCGAGGACGTCGCCGCGATGGTCCACGACCAGAAGCGCTGCGAGGAGGCCTTCGTCCTGTGGGACATGGTCCACGACCGCACCCACAGCCACGGCGACCTCCCCTTCGACCCGTTCATGATCAAGCAGCGCCAGCCGTTCTGGATGTACGGCCTGGAGGAGCTGCGCTGCGACCTCACCGCCTTCAAGGAGGCCGTGAAACTGGCGGACGACGGTGTTCCGCAGGCCCGCGACGTGCAGTACGCGGTCCTGTTCGACCGGATGTTCCGCTTCCCGGTCACCGGCGAGCGCGTGCGCAACTACGACGGTCTGGGCGGCCAGCTCCTCTTCGCCTACCTGCACAAGCACGACGTCGTGCGCTGGACCGACAACAAGCTCTTCATCGACTGGCAGCGCGCCCCGCAGGTCACCAACCAGCTGTGCGCCGAGATCGAGAAGCTGTACCGGGACGGCATCGACCGCCCGAAGATCGTGCACTGGTTCGCCGGGTACGAGCTGGTCTCCACCTACCTCGCCCCGCACCCGGGCTCGAAGTGGGCCAAGGGCCCCGACGCCCTTGACCTGACCCTGCCGCCGCGCAAACTCGTCGATGACGTGCTTCCGGACGAGTTTCCGCTGAGCATGTTCTACGAGGCACTGTCCAAGAAGCTGAAGAACGTGATCGCCTCGACCCGGGGCATCACGGCGGACGGCGCCGAGCGGGCCGCCGCGTGAGGGACGGCGGCACAGGGGAACAGGCCGGGCGGGTACCGGCTCAGGCACAGGCACAGGCTCAGGAGGCGAGGACCATGGGGAACGGGGCGCTCGACGGCGCGGTGATCGCGGTGGCAGGGGCGGGCGGGCCCGCCGGACGGGCCGCGCTGCTGCGGCTCGCCGAGGCGGGTGCGACGGTCGTCGGCTCCGACAACGACCCCGAGCGGCTGGCGGAGGCGGTCGACGCGGCGCGCTACGCGCACGGCGGTGCCGCGGTCACCGGCGAGAAGGTGGACCTGCTCGACCTCGGCACCACCCGGGCCTGGGCCGACCGCATCGAGAAGGACTTCGGACGGGTCGACGGGCTGGTCCACCTCGTCGGCGGCTGGCGCGGCAGCCAGACCTTCACCAAGACCGACCTCGGCGACTGGGACCTGCTGGAGAAGCTGCTGATCCGCACCGTCCAGCACACCTCCCTCGCCTTCCACGAAGCGCTCCAGCGCAGCGACCGCGGCCGCTACGTCCTGATCAGCGCGGCCGGCGCGAGCAACCCCACCGCGGGCAACGCCGCCTACTCGGCCGCCAAGGCCGCCGCCGAGGCGTGGACGCTGGCCATGGCGGACTACTTCCGCAAGGCGGGGGGCGAGCAGGGGCCGACGTCGGCGGCTGCGATCCTGGTGGTCAAGGCGTTGGTGCACGACGCGATGCGCGCCGAGCGCCCCAACGCGAAGTTCGCGGGCTTCACGGACGTCAAGGACCTGGCCGAGGCGGTCGCCGGAGTCTGGGAGAAGCCCGCCGCGGAAGTGAACGGAAACCGTCTGTGGCTGACCGAGAAGCCGTGAACCCCCCGAAGACCGACGCGCGTCGCCACCACGACCCCGAGGTCCGGGGTTTCGCCAGTGACAACTACGCCGGCGCGCACCCCGAGGTGCTCGCCGCCCTGGCCCTGGCCAACGGCGGGCACCAGGTCGCGTACGGCGAGGACGAGTACACCGAGAACCTCCAGCGGGTGATCCGCAGCCACTTCGGCTCCGGCGCCGAGGCGTTCCCGGTCTTCAACGGCACCGGCGCCAACGTCGTCGCGCTCCAGGCGGTCACCGACCGCTGGGGCGCGGTGATCTGCGCCGAGAGCGCGCACATCAACGTCGACGAGGGCGGCGCCCCCGAGCGCATGGGCGGCCTGAAGCTGCTCACCGTCCCCACCCCCGACGGCAAGCTCACGCCCGACCTGATCGACCGGCAGGCGTACGGCTGGGACGACGAGCACCGTGCCATGCCGCAGGTCGTCTCGATCACCCAGAGCACCGAGCTGGGCACGCTGTACACGCCGGACGAGATCCGCGCCATCTGCGAGCACGCCCACGCGCACGGCATGAAGGTGCATCTGGACGGCTCCCGGATAGCCAATGCCGCCGCATCCCTGGACGTGCCCATGCGCACGTTCACCAACGCGGTCGGCGTCGACCTCCTCTCGCTCGGCGGCACCAAGAACGGCGCTCTGTTCGGCGAGGCGGTCGTGGTCCTGAACCAGGACGCCGTGCGCCACATGAAGCACCTGCGCAAGCTGTCCATGCAGCTCGCCTCCAAGATGCGCTTCGTGTCGGTGCAGCTGGAGGCGCTGCTCGCCAAGGACCTGTGGCTGCGCAACGCCCGCCATTCCAACGAGATGGCCCAGCGCCTCGCCGAGGGTGTGCGCGCCGTGCACGGTGTGGAGATCCTCCACCCGGTGCAGGCCAACGCGGTCTTCGCCCGGCTGCCGCACGAGGTGAGCGAGCGCCTGCAGAAGCGGTTCCGCTTCTACTTCTGGGACGAGGCCGCCGGCGACGTGCGCTGGATGTGCGCCTTCGACACCACCGAGGACGACGTCGACGCCTTCGTCGCCGCCCTCAAGGAGGAGGCGGCGCGCTAGCCGCAGCCTCCCGGGTCATGCATAGGTATGCGATCACCTGGAAAGTCATTGACTGGCGGGTGATCGCGTTCCTATGCTCTGCCGGCATGGAGCTGATCCAGAAGAACCCTGACCTGTCCGCCTACTTGGCCGCCGACGAGGTCATCGACCACGACCACCCACGGGTACGGGAGGTGGCGGGGCGGCTCGCCAAGGAGGCGGACGACTCGTATGCCTATGCGCGGCTGGCCTTCGAGTTCGTGCGCGACACCATCCCGCACTCCCAGGACTCCGGCGACCCGCGCGTCACCTGGCGCGCCTCGGACGTCCTGGAGCAGCGCACCGGCATCTGCCACGCCAAGGCCCACGCGCTGGCCGCGCTGCTGCGGGCGGAAGACATCCCGACGGCTCTGTGCTACCAGCGGTTCGACGTGGTGCACGGACTGGTCGCCGTACGGTTCAACGGCGCCTGGCACCGTCAGGACCCGCGCGGCAACAAGCCCGGTGTGGACGCCCGGTTCTCCCTGGACCGGGAACAGCTGGCCTTCACGCCGGACACCGCGGCCGGCGAGGCGGACTACCCGGACCTGTACGCCGCACCGCACCCGGTCGTGCTCGACGCCCTGAGGGCGGCCACCGACCGTTCCCGCCTGTGGGCGACGCTGCCGCCCGCGCTGCCGTCGCCGTCGTAGGAGGGGCCGCCCCCGGCCGGGGTCAGCGCGCCTCGGCCGTGCGCAGCTGCTCCAGCGTCGGGGCGGTGCCGCCGAGATGGGCCGGCATCCACCAGGTGTCGTCCGCACCCTTGGGGCGCACCGGGTAGGCGCGCTGGGCGGCCTCCAGCAGCTCCTGCACCCGCTCGCGCAGCCGGCGGGTGAGGGCGCCCGCGTACTGCTCGCGGGATGCCTCCATCGCCTCGCCCACCCGGATCGTGACCGGGATGTGGCTGCGCTTGAAGTTGCGCGGGTGGCCCTTGGTCCACAGCCGCTGGGTGCCCCACACCGCCATCGGGATCAGCGGGACCCCCGCCTCCTGCGCCAGGCGCGCGGCGCCCGACTTGAAACTCTTGAGTGTGAACGACTCGGAGATCGTCGCCTCGGGGAAGACCCCGACGATCTCACCGGACCGCAGTGAGTCCAAGGCGTGCGCGTACGCCGCCTCGCCCTGCTTGCGGTCCACCGGGATGTGCTTCATGTTGCGCATCAGCGGACCGGAGATCCGGTGCCGGAAGACCGACTCCTTCGCCATGAAGCGCACCAGCCGCTTCTGGGGCAGTGCCGCCAGGCCGTCGAAGATGAAGTCCAGGTAGCTGATGTGGTTGCTCACCAGTACGGCGCCGCCCGCGCGCGGGATGTTCTCCGAACCCTGGCAGTCGATCTTGAGGTCCCACACCTTGAAGAGGGTGCGGGCGAGACCGATGGCCGGACGGTAGGCGAGTTCTGCCATGGGCGGGTCGGACCCTTCCTTGTCAGCCTGGGAAGGGGACTCCCAGCCGAAAGTTACGCAGCCGTAGGTTTACGGCTTGTCGCAGATCGTGCCCCAAGAACGGCCGGTGTACCAGCCTTGGTGCCCGCCCGTGGCGAGATCCTCATCACGTCACCCGTCGGGCCGTGGCCGAAACACGACGGCGAGCCGGGAATCTTCGCCGTCCCGCGAGCGCTGCACGTGGGGACGACTGGGCTGGACCGGGCAGGGCCCGGAGCGGTCCGGACCGGGCTGGTGGCGCGCGGTGACGCGTGCCCATGAATGCCGCTCAGGCGGCGGAACGGAGGCGCGCGGGTGCGCGAGCAGGGTGAAGACAGGCGGCTCGACCCGCCCGGCTCGCGGCTCGATGCGGCCGGCCTCGGTGCCGAACTCGGCGCCCGCGCCACGCTCGTGCAGTTCTCCAGCGCCTTCTGCGCTCCCTGCCGGGCCACCCGTCGGATCCTGGCGGAGGTGGCCGGCATGGTCCCCGGAGTCGCCCATGTCGAGATCGACGCCGAGGCCCGCCTCGAGCTCGTCCGCGCCCTCGACGTGCCCAGCACCCCGACGGTGCTGGTGCTCGACGCCGGCGGACGCGTCGTGCGGCGCGCCGTCGGGCAGCCGCGCAAAGCGGACGTGATCGCCGCACTGGGCGAGGCGGTGTGAGAACCGCCACTCCGCCGGCGAGGCGTTCTCCAAGCCTCCACGTCCCGGGACGTATGTGACTATGTGCGCCACCCGTCGTCAGCCTGACCGTATGCCTTCGCTCCCCTCCCCGCGGGCCGAGGCGCAACGCAGAAGGACATTCCCCATGACGGCCACATCCGACCTCGCCGCGCCGCGGCTCGCCACATCCGACCTGCTGCGGTCCGTCTTCCGGCGGCACGCCGCGGGGGTCGCCGTGATCACCGCGCGCGGTGACGCGGGCCCGGTCGGTTTCACGGCCACGTCCCTCGCCTCCGTCTCCGCCGAGCCGCCGCTGCTCTCCTTCGGCATCGGCTCCGGTTCCTCCAGCTGGCCCGCGGTGTCCGCGGCCGAGCACGTCGGCGTCCACCTGCTCGGTGAGCACCAGCAGGAC
Organism: Streptomyces sp. WG5; assembly: GCF_049974565.1. Classification (NCBI taxonomy): domain Bacteria; kingdom Bacillati; phylum Actinomycetota; class Actinomycetes; order Kitasatosporales; family Streptomycetaceae; genus Streptomyces; species Streptomyces sp. WG5. The sequence continues at coordinate 199,105 of NZ_JBNGGC010000007.1, forward strand.
CTCGCGTCCACCTTCGCCCGCAGCGGCGCCGACCGCTTCGCCGCGCCCACCGCGTGGCGCGACGGCCCCGAGGGCGTGCCCGTGCTGGACGGCGTCCTCGCCTGGCTCGTGTGCCGGGTCGTCGGCCGCGTGCCCGCGGGGGACCACCGCATCGTGGTCGCGGAGGTTCTCCTCGGCGATTCCGCGGGTGCCGGCCGCCCGCTGCTGTACCACCAGGGGCGTTACAACGGGCTGCGGGACTGACCGGTCACCGGGACCGCTTCTGCGGAACCGTCGGGTTCCGGTTACGCTGCGTTGCGAAGGTCACAGTTCAAAGCGCTTGCTTAGCGGGGAAGAACTGGGTGTACTGACGAGTAATATTCCGGCGTGGAGCGCAGGTCGCCCCGCCCGGGATCGGCCGCTTGGGGCGCCTATGCTGCCTGCAAGAGGCAGCACTGAAATGTCGACGCAGTAGGAGAGCCGGCGTGAGCTTGAGGATCGTTGTCACTGTGAAGTACGTGCCCGACGCCACTGGCGACCGGCACTTCGCCGATGACCTGACCGTCGACCGCGACGACGTCGACGGTCTGCTCTCCGAACTGGACGAGTACGCGGTCGAGCAGGCGCTGCAGATCTCGGAAGCAGGCGACGACGTGGAGATCACCGTCCTGACGGTGGGTCCGGAGGACGCGAAGGACGCGCTGCGCAAGGCGCTGTCCATGGGTGCGGACAAGGCGATCCACGTCGAGGACGACGACCTGCACGGCACCGACGCCATCGGCACCTCCCTGGTCCTGGCCAAGGCGATCGAGAAGGCCGGCTACGACCTGGTGATCTCCGGCATGGCCTCCACCGACGGCACCATGGGCGTCGTCCCGGCGCTGCTCGCGGAGCGCCTGGGCGTGCCGCAGGTGACGCTGCTGGCCGAGGTCTCGGTCGAGGACGGCACGGTCAAGGGCCGCCGGGACGGCGACGCCGCCACCGAGCAGCTGGAGGCCTCGCTGCCGGCGGTCGTGTCGGTCACCGACCAGTCGGGCGAGGCGCGTTACCCGTCCTTCAAGGGCATCATGGCGGCCAAGAAGAAGCCGGTCCAGTCCTGGGACCTGTCCGACCTCGACATCGACGAGGACGAGGTCGGCCTGGAGAACGCCTACACCGTCGTCGACTCGGCGGCGGAGCGTCCGGCACGCACCGCCGGCACGATCGTCAAGGACGAGGGCGAGGGCGGCAAGCAGCTCGCCGAGTTCCTCGCGGGCCAGAAGTTCATCTGAGCCCCGGATTCGCCGACCGCCCCTCACATCTCGCAAGCAGGAGAGAAGAAGTCCCATGGCTGAAGTTCTCGTCTACGTCGACCACGTGGACGGTGCCGTCCGCAAGCCCACCCTGGAGCTGCTGACCCTCGCCCGCCGCGTCGGCGAGCCGGTCGCCGTGGCCCTCGGAGGCGGCGCCGCCGACACCGCCGCCGCGCTCGCCGAGCACGGCGCGGTCAAGGTCCTCACCCACGAGGCCGCCGAGTACGCCGACTACCTGGTCGTGCCGAAGGTGGACGCCCTCCAGGCCGCCGTCGAGGCCGTCTCCCCGGCCGCCGTGCTGGTCCCGTCCTCCGCCGAGGGCAAGGAGATCGCCGCCCGCCTGGCGCTGCGCCTGGGCTCGGGCATCATCACCGACGCCGTCGACCTGGAGGCCGGCGACGAGGGTCCGGTGGCCACCCAGTCGGTGTTCGCCGCCGCCTTCACCACCAAGTCCCGCGTCGCCAAGGGCACCCCGGTCATCACGGTCAAGCCGAACTCGGCCGCCGTGGAGCCCGCCCCGGCCGCCGGTGCCGTCGAGGCCCTGTCGGTGTCCTTCTCCGCCGCCGCGACCGGCACCAAGGTCACCTCGCGCACGCCGCGCGAGTCGACCGGCCGTCCGGAGCTGACCGAGGCCGCGATCGTCGTCTCCGGCGGCCGCGGCGTCAACGGCGCGGAGAACTTCGCGATCATCGAGGCCCTGGCCGACTCCCTCGGCGCGGCCGTCGGTGCCTCGCGTGCCGCGGTGGACGCCGGCTGGTACCCGCACACCAGCCAGGTCGGCCAGACCGGCAAGTCGGTCTCGCCGCAGCTGTACATCGCCTCCGGCATCTCCGGCGCGATCCAGCACCGCGCGGGCATGCAGACCTCGAAGACGATCGTGGCGATCAACAAGGACGCCGAGGCCCCGATCTTCGAGCTGGTCGACTACGGCGTCGTCGGCGACCTCTTCGACGTCGTCCCGCAGCTCACCGAGGAAGTGAAGTCCCGCAAGGGCTGAGCCTTTCCGCGCCGCACTGCTCCGGCCGAGGCCCCCACGACCGTCCGTGGGGTGCGGTCGGCGCATGCGGGAGCCTGACGTGACGTCGGCCTTCAAGACCCGGTTGTGGTCGTGAAGGCCGACGTTGTCGTACGGGGTGGCTGCGGATGGCTGTGGGGCCGAAGGGACCCGGGGAGATCCCGGCGGGGGCGGTGCGGGCGGCGAGGGCCGCGTTCCCGAAGGGGAGTCCGGCGATCCGGGTCAGGGGCGCACCGGGGCCGCTGTCCGGTGACGAGGAGTTCGCGGACCCGTTCCCGGCCCGAGAAAGGAAGCCTGCCTGGTCGCCGGGGCGGCCGGCGCTGGTGGTGGTGTTGCAGTCCGCCGCCGAGGGGCTGACCGGTCGCAGGCCGTGGAGGCGGTGCGGGCTCGTAGCGACCGGAAGGTACGCGCTCGGGCTGGAACCGGGTGATCCCGACTTCGATCTCCCGGTGCTCGCGACGTTCCGGGACCGCTGGGTGGGGGGCGGAGGCCGGGCGCCGGGTGCTGGACGGCATCCTGGCCGCAGCCGGGGGAGACGGCTGCTGAAGACGGCCGACCGGGCCAGGACCGACTCCACTCCTGTGCGGCCCGCGGCCCGCGGCCCGCAGTGCGCCGGTTGTGCCGGCGGGGCCGGTCCGCGGAAAGGAACGCCGCAGAACCCGCGCCGGAGGCGAGGACGCCATCGCCCAGGGCGTCCAGCGCCGCGGCCCGCGCGCGGATCCCGCTACCGCGGCCTCGCGAGAGCCGGCCTCCACCACCGGCTCACCGGCGCCGCGCACAACCCCGCCCGCATCGACACGCGCCCACCGGCGCACCCCGGGCCCGCACCCGCCGCTTCGCCGCACTCGGCCCCGCGGAGCCGAAGCCCGGCGGGGCCGATAAGAGTCTGACGTCGAATTGACCGACGACGTCAGGTCGTGATTCCCGTGGCTCAACTGCGTCCGCCCGGCGGTGGACCAAGCGGATTCGAGGCTCCATCAATTCTTCACCAAGATCACTACAACCCTTTCGGGGTGTGTCGCACATCACGAAGGATACTCGAGGATTAGCCGATTTCTGCCCGGTTTCTGCATTGGACGAGTCCGCCGAGCCCCGGCTTCGATAAGGAACTCGTACCGCAGGGGGGCGGCGAGATTTCCCCTCGTGACCGAGAAGGGATTCGTGATGTCACAATCACGACAGATATTCAGCAGACGTCAGTCACTGGCTATTTTCGGGGGAATCACGGCAGGTACCGCACTGCCCCTCGGGGTGTTCGGGGCCCGCCCCGTGTACGCGGCCGGCACGGCGGCGGCCGACGGCGGTACACGGCTGCCCGACACCGACCGCGGCAAGGCCGTGCACGCCTACCGGACCGGCGGCCGCGCGGTGCGCACGGCCGCGGCGGCGGCACTCGTGGGCAACGCGGACGCCGTGACCACGTTCCTCGCCGAGAAGCTGCCGGCGGCCACGGCCGAGGACAACCGGTTCACGCTCACCAAGGCCCTGGTCACCGCGGGCAAGGCCACGCGCGCCGGGATCGGGCAGGCGCTGTCCGGCGGGGACGCGGCGGTCGCGGCCTATCTGGAGGGCGGCTTCGCGACGGCCGTGTCAGAGGACCTCCAAGTGGCCGTGACCACGGTCAACGCGCACGGTGGCAGGGCCGTCAAGCGTGAGTCCGCCGAGGCGCTCGAAGCCGGTACGGACTTCGCGCTGCGGGACTTCCTCAGCAGCGGGCAGTACGACGCACACGACGAGGACCAGCGCGTCCAGGTGACCTCCATCCTCGTCACCGCCTCGCCGCAGGTGCGGGAGTACGCGGAGCGGGCGCTCGACGACGGATCGCCGCGGGCCATCCAGTGGTTCCTGACGACGGGGCAGTACATCGCCCGGGCGCGGGACGAGGAGACGGCGGAGATCCAGCAGCTGGTCAAGATCGTGGAGTCGGAGGGACGGCGCGCCGAGCGCAAGACCGACGAGGCGGTCGAGCTCTCCGAGCAGGCGGTCCAGGCCGCCGACAAGGCCAAGGCGGCCGCGCTGGAGGCGAAGGCCGAGGCGCAGGCGGCCGAACAGGACGTGCAGCGTTCCGCCCGGGCGGCGAACAAGGCCGCGCGCGCGGCACAGGGCGCCGCGGCGGCCGCGACCACCGCGGTGTCCGCCTCGCGTACGGCGCAGGCCGCGGCCCGGCGTTCGGTGGCCGCGGCGAACGCGGCCGCGGCTGCCGCCGCCGCCGCGGGGCGCGCCGCGTCACGCGCGTACCATGCCGCGATCCGCGCCTCCAAGGACGCGAACATGGCGGACGCGGCCAACCAGGCGGCGCAGGCCGCGCGGCAGATGGTCAACTGGGTGCGGAGCGTGGCCGCGAAGGCGCTGATCGCCTCGTACGCCTCCGACGCGGCCAAGGCCGCGGGCGACGCGGCCGCGAGCGCCGCGGTCAACTCGGCCGCCGCCGCGCGCGCCTCGGCCGACGCGGCCGTCGCCTCCGGTGCCGCGCAGTCCGAGGCCGCCGAAGCGCAGCGCCAGGCCGCCATCGCGGAGACGGCCGCGAGCCGCGCCACCGCGGCCGCGAGCCGGGCGTCTGCCCTCTCGCAGCGGTCGGCCGCCGCCGCGCGCACCGCGTCCGCCGCGGCCGACAGCGCCGCCGACCACGCCGAGAAGGCCGCCGCGGCCGCCGAGGAAGCGGCCGCGCACGCCGGCGAGGCCGTGGACTACGCCAACCGTTCCACGGCCGCCGCCAACGCCGCCGTGGACGCCGCGAACAAGGCGTACGAGGCGGTCACCGAGGCGCGTACGGTCGAGCAGGAGGCCCGGGAGGCCGAGATCCAGCGGCTGAACGAGGAGGCCGCGGAGGCGATGGAGGCCGCCCGGCAGAAGGCGGTCACCGAGAGCGACGAGCTGGCGCGCGCCAACCAGGAGCGCACCCAGGAAGCACGCCTGTCCGAGGAACTCGTCACGCTGATCACCGCGATGGAGGCGGCGCTCGCCGGAGGCCGGACCGGTGAGGCCGTGGACAAGGGGCGGCGGGCCGCCGTCCAACTGCTCGACGGGCCGGGTACGTGGACCCGGGAAGCGGCCCAGTTCGCCCTCGCGGGCTCGGACGAGGACGTACTGCGGTGGATCGAGGCCGACCGGGTCCTCGCCCTGCAGCAGGACAACGCGGAGAACGCCGCGGCCATCGCCGCCATCTCCACGCAGCACGTGGCCACCGCGGCCGCGGCGGCGCTGCAGACCGAGGACCCCGCCGCCATCAAGGCGTTCCTGGAGACCGGCGCGGTCGAGGCGGCCAGGGACGACAACGAGGTCGAGGTGACCACGCTCCTCGCCGACGACGCCACCGGTAGGGCGGTACGGCGGGCGGCCGAGGCGGCGCTCGAGAAGGGCACCGCCGAAGCGCTGCACCACTTCCTGCACGTGGAGCTCCCCGCGGCCGTCCACGAGGACGACGAGGTGGCGGCCACCACGCTCCTGACGACCGGCGGCCCCTACGTACAGGCCGCGGCGAAGGTCGCGCTCGAAGGCGATTCGCACATGCTGCGCCAGTTCATCGGCACCACGCAGCACGAGTTCGCGCGGATCGACCACGACCACGCCACGCACATCAGCGCGATCCGTGCGGCGATCGCGCAAGCGGCCAAGGTCGCGCAGAACGCGCTCGAGGACGCGGCGCGGGCCTCCGAGGCGGCCGCCCTCGCCCGCTCGGAGGCGGAGAAGGCGACCGACTGGGCCAACAAGGCCGAGGGGTGGGCGGCCGACGCCAAGGTCTCCGCCGAGGAGGCCCGGCGGAACGCGACGGCCGCCGAAGCCTCCGCGGCGTCCGCCGCGAAGTCCGCGCAGACCGCGGCCAACGCCGCCGCCGTGGCCCGCGAGGCGAGCAGGGTGGCGCGGAACGCGGCGGGCCGGGCCGCGCGCTCCGGCGTGGTCGCCGCGTCCTACGCCGCGGACGCGCAGGCGTCGGCGACGGCCGCACGGCAGGCGGAGCTCGCGGCGGGCAAGTCCCACGCCGAGGCGGCCGTCGCCGCGACCGTGGCGAGGATCCTGGTCATCAAGGCCGCGATCCAGCAGGCGTACCAGGACGCGATCGACAACTCGAAGGTGCCGATCAACGACGACAACGGCCTGCCGCCGGGCGCCGAGAGCTGCCTGACGCCGTTCGGCGACCCGATCACGCACCGGAACAACACCAACCCGTGGGAGCTGGGGTGGAGCTGGCTCACCGGCGACGGCCCCAGGTCGATGTGCTTCGGCCCGGACGACGAATTCACCCAGACCTACCGCGAGCACCCGAAAGTCCAGGAGGTGCTCGACTTCTTCCTCAACGATCTGCAGCGGACCGGGAACTACGAGCTGGGCCACACCTACTACAACGACTACTCACTCGGTCAGTGGGAGGGCGTCGGCAAGTACATCAGGGACCTCGGGACGCTCACCACGGCCGGGCACACCGGCAACCTCGTGTACACGTACATGGGCTCGCACGACATCCGTATGACCCCCATCCGGGAGAACCCGGACGGGTCGGTCGTCTGGCGCTACACCGCGTACAACGAATCGGACATCGAGTCGGCGACGCACCCGCCGGTCATCGGGTACACCGACCTGTGGAGCGACACGGTCGGCGCGTTCGTCGACAAGGTCGTCGGTGACGACGGGCCGCTGTCGCGCACGACCCAGGTGATCGAGTTCAACGTGACGCTGGGGCCGTGATGCGCGCGAGTACGGGCGGACGGTTGCTCTGCGCCGTCCTTGCCGCCGCGGCTGTGGCCGTCTCGGGCTGCGCGGCGCCGGTCGATCCGGAACGGCTGCCCGGTGTGTACCGCAGTGACGAGGGCGGGCAGGTCGAGCTCTCGGCCGACGGTACGTTCTCCGCCACCCGCGTGACGACGGGCGACGGCCCCGATTCGGCCGACTTCAGCGGCAGCTGGGACTACGAGGACCCGAGCAGTGGCGACGACTTCGTGTATCTGCTGATCGAGGACGGCGGACTCGGAAGGATCGGCGGAATCCAGCTCTACGTGGACGACCAGGACACGCTGTTCTTCCGGTCCGATCCGGACGGCCCGATCACTCAGGAACTCGACAGGACGAGCTGAGGGGTCCGACGGCGCAGGGCGGTAGGGTCGCGGAGTTTTCTCCGCGACCTTTCCCTTTTTCTTCCCGGACGCCTCTCGGCGGCTTGCGTCGCGAGCCGTTACGAAGTCGTTGTCAAGATCACTACAACCCTCTCCGCGCGTGACGCGGATCACGGCCCGAACTCGCCGGTTGCCCGAATTCTGTCCGTTTTAGGAATTGGACGTGTTCGCCAAGTGCCCGCTTCGATAAGGGGCTTGAACCCGAAGAACTGTCGAGTTTCTAGGACTGTGATGAAGCCACCCAACGCATTCGTGCGCATTCTGGGCGCCGCGGCCACCGCCGGCGCCCTGACATGGGCCGTGCTCGCCCAGGGCGGCGCGAACGCCGCCCCCGGGTCCTCCATCGAGGCTGTCGCCGACACCGCGCCCGGCTACGCCGTCGAGGACTACAACTACCCGGGCGCCGACAAGATCCTGGCCGAGCGGAACATCGTCCTCAAGCGGGGCGACGGCCACATCGTGCTCGCCGACTGCGCCAGCGGGGACAACCTCCTGCAGTTCCTCGCGCGCGACCAGGAGGACGTCTGCTTCAGGGTCACCGCCGACGAGGGCTGGCTGACCCTCGAACTTCCCGCGGTGCACGGGGTGAAGACGGACGACTCCGCCAACACCCACCTGGAGATGACCGCCGAGGGCGACCAGGTCGAGTACGACATCCCCGCGGACACGTGGGAGGGCGTCGGCGAGTCCGTCGACGGCCGGGACCACGTCCTGGTCGAGATCCGCGTCACCAACTAACCGACGTCCCGCAGTGATTGAGGAAACCGCTCGTATGTCTTCCACAAGACGTCCCCGTCTGGCCGCGCTCGGCGCGGTCCTGGCCGCCGGGTCGCTCGCACTGAGCGCGGCACCCGCAGTCGCCGTCACCGGCGGCACCCCGGTCGCCGGCTCGGACACCACCCACGCCTACACCGCGCAGATCACCATCGGCGCCCACGACCGCGGCTGCTCCGCCGTCCTCGTCGACGTCGAATGGCTGCTCACCGCGGCCAGCTGCTTCGCCGAGAACCCGGCCGTCTCGCTCGCCGTCCCGGCCGGCGCCCCGGCCAAGGCGACCACCGCCGTCATCGGCCGCGCCGACCTCTCCGGCACGCAGGGCGCCGAGCGCCGTGTCGTCGAGATCGTGCCGCGCACGGACCGCGACGTGGTCCTGGCCCGCCTCAACCGGCCCGTCACCGACGTGATCCCGGCCCAGCTCGCCACCACCGCGCCCGCGGCCGGTGCGGAGCTGACCTTCGCCGGATACGGCCGTACGAAGACCGTATGGGCACCGCACGAGCTGCACACCGGTACCTACACCGTCGACTCCACCGCGGCCACCGCCGCGGGTGTCACCGGCAAGGACGGCGCGGCCGCCTGCATGGGCGACACCGGCGGCCCGGTCACCTCCGGCGGCAAGCTGGTCGGCCTCAACAGCCAGTCCCTCCAGGGCGGCTGCCTCGGCGTCGACGACACCCAGACCTCCACCGCGGGCGTCATCGCGCGCGTCGACGACCTCGCTTCCTGGATCGACGAGAAGGCCGGCGCCACCCGCATCGTCGACTTCAACGGCGACGCCATCGAGGACATCGCCATCGGCGACCCGATGGCCACGGTCGGCGGCGACACCACCGCGGGTCTGGTCCGTGTCGTCCACGGCGGCGGCAAGGGCACCGCCGAGATCACCCAGGACCTCGACTGGGTGCCCGGTGGCGCCGAGGCCGGGGACCACTTCGGCGGCCACCTCGCGACCGTCGACTACAACGAGGACGGCTACACCGACCTCGTCGTCACCGCGTCCGAGGAGAACGTCGGCAGCGCGGTCGACGCCGGCTTCGTCGACGTCCTGTTCGGGGGCAAGGACGGCCTCGGCAGCGGCCCGGCCGCCCGCCACTTCGAACAGGGCTCCGGCAACGGCTCCATCGGTGCGTCCGCGCCCGAGACCGGCGACCGGATGGGCGCCTCCCTCGCCGCGGGCACCACCGCCGAAGGCAAGCCGTGGATCCTGATCGGCGCGCCGGGCGAGGCCCTCGGTTCGCTCGCCAAGGCGGGCGCCGCGTACTACGTGCACGGCGACACCAACATCAGCATCAGCCAGGACAGCTCGGACGTCCCCGGCGCGGCCGAGGCCAACGACGCCTTCGGCACGTCCGTCACGGGCGACGCCAACTTCATCGCCATCGGCGCTCCCGGTGACGCCATCGGCGGCGACGCGAACGCCGGCAACCTGGCCGTGCTCAGCCACAAGCTGGACGCCGGCGGACGGCCCACCGTGGTCGCGGGCCTGGACCAGGACAACGAGGAGATCAGCGGCAGCGCCGAGGCCGGTGACAAGTTCGGTCAGGCCCTCGCGCTGGTCGCCTACCGCCCGTCCGGTGCGGCCACGGCCACCGACTCGATCCTCGCGATCGGCGCGCCCGGCGAGGCCCTGGCGGCCGAGGACGGAGGCGCGCAGCGGGCCGGTGCGGGCAACGTCATGCTCGTGCACATCCGTGCGGACGGCACCTGGGACTACATGCACGCGCTCAACCAGGGCACCGGGACCGACGACCGTTCCGGCACGATCGAGGCCGGTGACGGCGCGGGCTCCTCGCTGAGCGCGGTCAACACCGCACCCCGGGAGGTCGGTTCGGCCGCCACCCTGAAGATCGCCGTGGGCACCCCCGGTGAGGACCTCGCGGGCGTCACCGACGCCGGCGCCATCCACACCTTCTCGCTGATGGGTTCGGCAGGCGCCAACGACCTGTGGATCGAGGCCGGTGACGGCGACGGCATCCCCGGGTCCCCTGGTGAGGGGGACAAGCTGGGCACGAGCATCCACTTCACCCCGCGGAACCTCTACGCCGGTATGCCCTACGGGCCCACCGACACCGGGGCCCTGCACGTCCTGCCGTTCCCGAACGCCGTACCGGGCGGTACGAGCGCGCCGGCGACCACGTACCAGCCGGGCCAGGGCGGACTCCCGGCCAACGGCAACTACTTCGGGTTCTCGGCACGGTAACGGCTGCCGCCGTACGGCATGAGCTCCCGGGGGCCATCCGGCACCCCTGTCGGTTGCTTCGGGAGCAGGCTCCTCTCGGCCCCGCCGGGCTTCGGCCCGGCGGGGCCGAGTGCTGCGAAGCGGCGGGTGCGGCCGGCTTCAGCGAGGTCGGGCGGGAGCCGCGCGCAGGCCGCGGCGCTGGACGCCCCGGGCGACGGTGCCCCGGCCGGGAACAGGTCCGCGCACTCCCGGATGCGCCAACGGCGTCCCACGGACGGTCGCGGGCGCCTCGGCGTCTGCGCAGGATGGTGTTGACCGGCGGAGAACCGACAGATAACTTCACTCTACGGATTATTGATTCCGTTCAGCGGAAAAGTTGAGCCAGGAGGGTGTGGGATGGGTCAGCAGGAGAAGGTGGCAACGAGCCTCGCGGGCGCCGTCGGCGAGGAGATCAGCGCCTCCCTCGCACCGGTCGACGCGGAGCTGGAGCGCCGCTACCCCGGAGACCCGGGCACCCGCCAGCCCGTGCACACCGTCTACGTCCCCGGCGACGCCTTCGCCGCCGACACGATCCGCTCCTGGGGCGACCGCGCGCTCGCCGCCCTCGACGAACACGCCCCCGACGCCGCGTCCTTCGCCGCCGTCCTCGGCCTCGCCGACGACCTCGCCGAGCCGGTGTACAGCCGCGTACGCGCCAAGCTGGAGCGCGAACCGATCGAAGACCTCCGCGTCGACTTCGAGGACGGCTACGGCAACCGCACGGACGCCGAGGAGGACGAGGCGGCGGCCCGCGCGGCCCGGCTGATCGCCGAGGCGTACGACCAGGGCACCGCGGCCCCGTACATGGGCATCCGCATGAAGTGCATGGAGGCTCCGGTGCGCGCCCGGGGCATCCGCACGCTCGATGTCTTCCTCAGCGGCCTGATGGAGGCCGGCGGCCTGCCCGACGGGCTGGTCCTCACCCTGCCCAAGGTGACGTACCCCGAACAGGTCACCGCCATGGTGCGGCTCCTGGAGGCCTTCGAGAAGGCCCGTGGCCTGGAGCCCGGCCGCATCGGCTTCGAGATCCAGATCGAGACCAGCCAGTCCATCCTGGCCGCCGACGGCACGGCCGCCGTCGCCCGCATGATCCAGGCCGCCGAGGGCCGCGCCACCGGCCTCCACTACGGCACCTTCGACTACAGCGCCTGCCTCGGGGTGTCCGCCGCCCACCAGGCCAGCGACCACCCCGCCGCGGACCACGCCAAGGCGGTCATGCAGGTCGCCGCCGCGGGCACCGGCGTACGCGTCTCGGACGGCTCCACCAACGTCCTGCCGGTCGGTCCCACCGAGAAGGTCCACGACGCCTGGCGCCTGCACTTCGGCCTCACCCGCCGCGCCCTCGCCCGCGCCTACTACCAGGGCTGGGACATGCACCCCGGCCACATCCCGACCCGGTACGCGGCCGTCTTCGCCTTCTACCGCGAGGGCTTCGAACAGGCCGCCGCCCGCCTCGCCCGCTACGCCAGCCGCACCGGCGGCGACGTCATGGACGAGCCCGCCACCGCCAAGGCCCTCAGCGGCTACCTGCTGCGCGGCCTGGACTGCGGAGCCCTGGACATCGCGGAGGTCGCCCGGCTGACCGGGCTGACCCGCGCCGACCTGGAGGGGTTCTCGTCCCCGCGGCGCGGTGACCTCACGGCGTCGGCGCAGTAGGCGGCAGGGTCCCGGGGGCGGTCCGTCCGTCCGGGGCGCACGTACCGCTCCAGGCCTCGCCCCCTCCGGTCGGGCGGGGCCCGCGGCCGTCCGCAGGGTGTCCGGCACCCGCCCGCCGGGCCCGCCGCTGCCCTTCGCAAGGCCTTGCGAGGGGCAGCGGCCACGGGCGGCTCAGGCCGCCGGTGGCAGCTCGCCCGAGCCGCGGGTGACCAGCCTGGTCGGCAGTTCGATGCGGTCGGGCGCGAGCAGGATGCCGTCCAGCTGCTGGAAGAGCCGCTCGGCGGCGGTGCGGCCGAGGGCCGCCGCGTCCTGGGCGACGACGGTGACGCCCGGCTGGAGCAGGTCGGCCAGCTCGATGTCGTCGAAGCCGACGAGCGCGACGCTGCGGGCCTGCTCGGCGAGGACGCGGATCACGGTGACCGTCACCCGGTTGTTGCCGGTGAAGACCGCGGTGACCGGGTGCGGGTCGGCGAGCATCTCCTCGGCGGCCCGGCGCACGCGCACGGGGTCGGTGACGCCCAGGGACATCCAGGAGTCCTTCACCGGTATGCCCGCGTCCTCCATGGCGGCCCGGTAGCCGCGCAGCCGCTCGGCGGCGGTGTGGATGCGGGGCATGTCACCGATGAAGCCGATCCTGCGGTGCCCGTGCGCGATGAGGTGGGCCACGCCGTCGCGGGCGCCGCCGAAGTTGTCGGACACCACCACGTCCGCGTCGATTCTCCCCGCCGGCCGGTCCACGAAAACCGTGGCGACGCCCGCCTTCAGCTCAGGCTCCAGGTACCGGTGGTCGTCCCCCGCGGGGATCACCACGAGCCCGTCCACGCGCCGCGCGCACAGCGCCAGCACCAGCTCCTGCTCCCGCTCCGGGTCCTCCGCGCTGGACCCGTTGATCAGCAGGGCGCCGTGGGCGCGGGCCACCTCCTCCACGGCACGGCTGAGCGGCCCGTAGAACGGGTCGGCCAGGTCCTCCAGGACCAGGCCGATACTGGCGGTACGGCCCTTGCGGAGCACGCGCGCGCTGTCGTTGCGGCGGAAGCCGAGCGCGTCGATGGCCTCCTGGACGCGGCGTTCCGTCTCCGGGGTGACGCCCGGCTCCCCGTTGACCACCCGGGAGACGGTCTTGAGGCCGACCCCGGCCCGGGCGGCGACGTCCTTCATGGTCGGGCGATTGCCGTACCGGTTCCCGGGAAGGCGGGCTGCGCGGCGGGTCGTGTCGGGCACGATGCGGTGTCCTGTCCTGTCGTCCACGGGATTGCGTCGGCTCCTGTTGTCCACGGGGGACGTGTCGGTCATGGGTTTGTATGAGGATGTGGCGTCGAGCATAGAGCCTGGACAACGTTGTCAGATGCGGGAGACACTGTTCGCAGCACTCTCCGGTCCTCGCCCCCACCGTGGGAACGGTTCACTGTGCGTTCTTGGGTTCGTCATTCTTCATTCGGTCCGACGGGGAGATCCGACTCTGATGCACACCGATCTCGTGGCAGCGCTGGACATCGGCGGCACCAAGATCGCCGGCGCTCTGGTGGACGGCCACGGCCGCATCCAGGCGCGCGCACAGCGTGCGACGCCCGCCCAGCAGGACGGCGACACCGTGATGCGGGCCGTCGAGGCGGTGCTGGGCGAGCTGACCGCGTCACCGCTGTGGGGGCGGGCCACGGCCGTCGGCATCGGCAGCGCCGGCCCGGTGGACGCCTCCGCCGGCACGGTCAGCCCGGTGAACGTGCCCGGCTGGCGCGACTACCCGCTCGTCCGGCGGGTCCGCGCCGCCGCCGGTGACCTGCCCGTCGAGCTGATCGGCGACGGCGTGGCCATCACGGCGGCCGAACACTGGCAGGGCGCCGCCCGCGGCCACGACAACGCGCTGTGCATGGTGGTCTCCACGGGCGTCGGCGGCGGTCTGGTCCTGGGCGGCCGGCTGCACCCCGGCCCGACCGGCAACGCCGGGCACATCGGCCACATCAGCGTGGACCTGGACGGAGATCCGTGCCCGTGCGGCGCGCGCGGCTGCGTGGAGCGCATAGCGAGCGGCCCCAACATCGCGCGGCGTGCCCTCGACGCCGGCTGGCGGCCCGGCCCGGACGGCGACACCTCCGCCGCCGCGGTCGCCGCCGCTGCCCGCCTGGGCGACCCCGTCGCCGCGGCGTCGTTCGAACGGGCCGCGCAGGCACTGGCCGCCGGCATCGCCGCCACCGCCACCCTCGTCGAGATCGACATCGCCGTGGTCGGCGGCGGCGTCGGCAAGGCGGGCGACGTGCTCTTCGCCCCCCTGCGCAAGGCCCTGACCGACTACGCGACCCTGTCCTTCGTACAGCGCCTGGCGGTCGTCCCCGCCCAGATGGGAACCGACGCGGGCCTGGTCGGCGCGGCCGCGGCGGCGCTCACGAGAACGGCGGACGCGACCCCGGCGAGGACCTGAGCGGCTCGAACCCGGCCGCGTCAGTGGCCGGCCGTGACCCCCACCCGGTCACGTCAGTTGAACCACACATGAAGAAGCGCAGCATGCTCGCCCTCGCCACCCTGGCCACCGGTTTCGTCGTCGCGGCCGTCACGCCCTCCCACGCCGCTCCGGGCGAACTCCCGCTCGGCCTCGACGTGCAGGACACCGTCAGCACCGTCGAGGAGGCGGTCGCCACCGACAGCCTGACCCTGGCCGACGACGCCGACGGGCAGGTGGGCTGACGTACACCGCCCGGCACCCACCACGCGGCGCCGGTGCCCCCTTCCGGGGCGCCGGCGCCGCTGTCGTACGCCCTCAACTGCGCCTGGTTTCCGTGGCAGGGTGGAGCGGGCAAGCCTCAGGGGGCCAACAGAAGAGGGGGACCTGTGACCGTCGTCTGGATCAACGGCGCGTTCGGTGCGGGAAAGACCACCACCGCACGGGAACTGATCGAACTGATCCCGAACAGCACACTCTTCGACCCCGAGGTCATCGGCGGAGCACTGGCGCATCTGCTGCCGCCCAAACGCCTCGCAGAGGTCGGTGACTTCCAGGATCTGCCGATCTGGCGGCGCCTCGTGACCGACACCGCGGCCGCGATGCTCGCCGAACTCGGCGGAACCCTCGTGGTCCCCATGACCCTGCTGCGGCAGGAGTACCGCGACGAGATCTTCGGCGGCCTCGCCGCCCGCCGCATCGCGGTCCGACACGTCCTGCTCGCTCCGGCCGAAACGATCCTGCGCGAGCGGATAGCAGGTCGCGAAATACCGGCGGACCTGCCCGACGGCGAGCTACGGGTACGGCAGTGGTCGTACGACAACATCGAGCCGTACCGGGCCGCCCTCGCCTCCTGGCTGACCGCCGACGCCCATCCGATCGACACCGGCGCGCTCACACCGTACGAGGCCGCCGTCCGGATCGCCGAGGCCGTCGGCGCCGGCTCCGTGCCGGCCTGCGACATCGTGCAGACGCCCGAACCCACCGCGGAGACCCTCGCCGCCGGTGTCCTGCTCTTCGACGACCAGGACCGGGTGCTGCTCGTCGACCCCACCTACAAGCCCGGCTGGGAGTTCCCCGGCGGCGTCGTCGAACCGGGCGAGGCGCCCGCCCGCGCCGGGATGCGCGAGGTCACCGAGGAGACCGGGATCCGCCTCGACGACGTACCCGCCCTGTTGGTCGTCGACTGGGAACGGCCCACGCCCCCGGGCTACGGCGGTCTGCGCCTGCTCTTCGACGGCGGCCGGCTCGACTCCACGGATGCCGCCCGCGTGCTGCTGCCCGGGCCCGAACTGCGCGACTGGCGCTTCGTCACCGAGGACGAGGCCGCCGGCCTCCTGCCCCCGGTCCGCTACGCGCGGCTGCGCTGGGCCCTGCGGGCCCGGGAACGCGGCGCGGCACTGTACCTGGAGGCGGGCACCCCGGTCGGCTGAGCCGGCCGACCGCTCCGTGGGCAGGTCCCCGTCAGGCGACGGGGACCTGCCCACCGACGGCCGCACCCGAGCCGGACCGGCTGCAGCGCGGGTGCCCGGGCGTGGTCGACCGGAGTCAGCGGGCCACTCGGCTCGCCGCGTAGTTGCGCAGGAACAGCGCCTCGGCGACCGACAGCCGCTCCAGCTCCTCGGGGGACACGCTCTCGTTCACGGCGTGGATCTGCGCTTCCGGCTCGCTCAGGCCGATCAGCAGGATCTCCGCCTGCGGGTAGAGCGCCGCCAGGGTGTTGCACAGGGGGATGGACCCGCCCTGACCGGCGTACTGCATCTCCTGGCCCGGGTACGCCACCGCCATGGCGTCGGCCATGGCCTGGTACGCCGGGCTGGAGGTGTCGGCGCGGAAGGCCTGGCCCTGGCCGATCTGCTCGACGCCCACCCGGGCGCCCCACGGCGTACGCGCCTCCAGGTGGGCCTGGAGCAGCTTGGTGGCCTCGGTGGCGTCCACGCCCGGCGGCACCCGCAGGCTCACCAGGGCACGGGCACCCGCCTGCACCGACGGGGTGGCGCCGACGACCGGCGGGCAGTCGATGCCGAGCACCGTGACGGCCGGCCGGGCCCAGATCCGGTCGGCGATCGAACCGGAACCGATCAGCTCGACGCCGTCCAGCACCCGGGCGTCCCGGCGGAACTGCTCCTCGTCGTACGCCAGACCCTCCCACTCGGTGTCCGCCGCCAGTCCGTCGACCGTCGTCGAACCGTCCTCGGCGCGCAGCGAGTCCAGTACGCGGATCAGGGCGGCCAGCGCGTCGGGCGCCGCGCCGCCGAACTGGCCGGAGTGCAGGTTGCCCTCGAGCGTGTCGACGCGGACGCGGACGAGGGTCATGCCGCGCAGCGTCGAGGTGACCGTCGGCAGACCGACCCGGAAGTTGCCCGCGTCGCCGATGACGATCGTGTCGGCGGCCAGCAACTCGGGGTGCTGCTCGGCGTACCGCTCCAGACCGCCCGTGCCCTGCTCCTCCGAGCCCTCGGCGATCACCTTGACGTGCACCGGCACGCCCCCGTTCGCCTTCAGCGCGCGCAGCGCGAGCAGGTGCATGAGCACGCCGCCCTTGCAGTCGGCCGCGCCGCGCCCGTACCAGCGGCCGTTCCGCTCGGTCAGTTCGAACGGAGGGGTGGCCCAGCCGGCCTCGTCCAGCGGCGGCTGCACGTCGTAGTGGGCGTAGAGCAGGACCGTCTTCGCGCCCTCGGGCCCGGGCAGGTACCCGTACACCGACTGCGTGCCGTCCGGGGTGTCGAGCAGGTCGACGTCCTGGAAGCCCTCGGCGCGCAGGGCCGACGCGATCCAGTTGGCGGCGCCCACGCTCTCGCTGCGCGGGAACTGGTCGAAGTCCGCCACCGACTTGAAGGCCACCAGTGCGGTGAGCTCCTCCTTCGCCCTGGGCATCAGGGAGGAGACGGTCTCGGCGACCGGATTCGACGACATGGGCACGCTCCTTGTGGGTGCGACGTTGCACCGATGAGTACGGGGATCGGTGGGCCGATCCTCCCACAGTGGCCCGGGGCGGTGGTCGCCGTAGGATGCGGGGGTCAGGTGCGGCATGCGGTTTGTTGGGAGCGGTAGACCATCGTGAGCAGCGAGAACTCTTCGGCGGACGACGCGCGTCAGGTCTGGGACGTGGTCGTGGTGGGCGCGGGACCCGCGGGGGCCTCGGCCGCCTATGCGGCGGCGGTCGCGGGGCGGCGCGTGCTGTTGCTGGAGAAGGCGGAGCTGCCCCGCTACAAAACATGCGGCGGCGGCATCATCGGGCCCTCGCGCGACACCCTCCCGCCGGGCTTCGAGCTGCCCTTCCGGGACCGTGTGCACGCGGTGACGTTCTCGAACAACGGGCGCTTCACCCGGACCCGGCGCTCCCGGCAGATGCTGTTCGGGCTGATCAACCGGCCCGAGTTCGACCAGCAGCTCGTCGAGCACGCGCAGAAGGCGGGTGCCGAACTGCGCACCGGGGCGACCGTGACACGGGTGGAGCAGCACGGGTCGGCGGTGCCGGACCGGCGCACGGTCGCCGTCGTCCTGCAGGGCGGCGAGACCGTGCTCGCCCGGGCGGTCGTCGGCGCGGACGGCAGCGCCAGCCGGATAGGGGCGCACGTCGGGGTGAAGCTCGACCAGGTCGACCTCGGTCTGGAGGCGGAGATCCCGGTGCCGGAGACGGTCGCCGAGGACTGGAAGGGACGGGTCCTCATCGACTGGGGTCCGCTGCCCGGCAGTTACGGCTGGGTCTTCCCCAAGGGCGACACCCTCACGGTCGGTGTGATCTCGGCCCGCGGCGAGGGCGCGGCGACCAAGCGGTACCTGGAGGACTTCGTCGGCCGGCTCGGCCTCGCCGGTTTCGAGCCCAGCATCTCCTCCGGCCACCTGACGCGCTGCCGTGCCGACGACTCGCCGCTGTCGCGCGGCCGGGTCCTGGTCTGCGGGGACGCGGCGGGGCTGCTGGAACCGTGGACGCGCGAGGGGATCTCCTTCGCGCTGCGGTCCGGACGGCTCGCGGGCGAGTGGGCGGTGCGGATCTCCGAGGCGCACGACGCGGTGGACGCGCGCAGGCAGGCCCTGAACTACGCCTTCGCCATCAAGGCCGGGCTCGGCGTCGAGATGAGCGTCGGCAAGCGGATGCTGGCCGTGTTCGAGCGCCGGCCGGGGCTTTTCCACGCGGCGCTGACCGGTTTCCGTCCGGCCTGGAAGGCGTTCAAGGACATCACGCAGGGCTCGACGTCGCTGGGTGAGCTGGTCCGCGGCCACCCGCTGGCGCAGCGGGCGCTGGCGGCCATAGACCGCCGGCAGGCGGTCGCGGGGGACTCCGCAGGCGCCCCGGACACCGCGCGCACCGCGGATGCGGCGGGCACCCGGGGCACCGCGGGCGACGAGGCCGGCTCCTGACCTCGGTCCGGAAGGCCGGGTGGCCGGGCGCCGTGCGGCGCGGCTCCGTGTCCGACGAGCCGGGGCCCACGCCGTCGAAGAAGATCCCGACCTCCGCCTGCCCGCGTTCGGGGCAGGCGCGCAGGAGCGGCGGCTTGCCGTCGTCGGTGACCTCCGTGGCCGCGGACACGTCCACGTGGGTACCGAGGAGCAGGTCCGCCGCGGCCCGCCGCGCGCCTGTTGCGGGTCCACCGGACGCGGTCGCGAGGGGCGATCGGGTACTGCTGTCCGTCGGCGGTCAGCCGGGGTGGTGCGAGGCGGCGGCCGACGCCGGGCCCGCCCGCGCTGGAGCGTGGTTCGCGAGGCGGTACGCGACTGGGCGCCGGCGCGTGACCTCCGCGGCCTCCCTCACCTGACCGGAACCCTGGGTGGGGACAGCAGTGCCGGGTCCTGCCGCAGGACGCGTGCGTGCAGGGACCGCAGCCCGGGTCCCGGGTCGGAGCCCAGCGCCTCGGCGAGCCGCTGCCGTACCGCCTCGTAGGCGGTGAGCGCGTCGGCCGGGCGGCCGGCGCGGTACAGCGCGAGCATCAGAAGTTCGCACAGGCGTTCCCGCAGGGGGTGCGCGGCCACGAGCCGGACGAGTTCGTGGACGTACTCGAAGGACTGCCCGAGGTCGATCTCACCGGCCAGCCGGGCTTCCAGGACGGTGAGCCGTTTCTCGGCCCAGCGCAGCCGTTCCGCGGCCAGGTAGGGCGTGTGAAGGCCCTCGGCGAACTCGCCGCGCCACAACTCCTCGGCCTGTCGGGCCAGTTCGGCGGCCCGGCGCAACTCGCCGGCGTCGCGGGCGGCCAGCGCCTCCGCCACCAGTTCCCGACGCTGCCGCAGATCGTCGGCGTGGACCCCCGTGAGGCGGTAGCCGCTGCCGGTCCAGCCCACCTCCGCACCGTCGCCGAGTGCGCGGCGCAGCCCGGAGACGTACTTCTGCACGAGATTGCGGACATGTACCGGCGGTGCCCCGCCCCACACGGCCTCGACCAGGCCGTCGTACGAGATCGGGCGGCCCTCCTGGAGCAGCAGGACGGCGAGCACCGCGCGCTGCTTCGGCGGGCCGAGCGGAATCTCGACGCCGTCGCGCAACGCCCGCAGCGGGCCCAGCAGTTCGCACCGCAGGACGCTCGTCGCGCCCGCTGCTGCCGACGCCGGCTCCGACGGTGTCCCCGGTGTCCCCGATGCCCCCTCACCCATGCGTCGAGCGTATCCCGGCTGTGGCGTTCCAGTGGATCTTCCAGCGGTCCTTCCAGCGGCCGGGCCGACGGTGTGCGGACCAACCCGTCGGAGAAAGGCCCCTCCATGCTCACCCGGCTCGGCCGCCTGGCCGTGCGGCGCAGCCGTGCGGTGCTGATCGGCTTCCTGCTCGCCCTCCTCGGCCTCGGTGCCTACGGTGCCGGCGCGCAGAGCGACCTCGACCTCTCTCGCTGGGACGCTCCCGGCACGGAGTCCGTGCACGCCGGTGACCGACTGCGCGAGCACTTCCGCACCGGAAACCCGAACCTCGCCCTGCTGGTCACGGCCCGCGACGGCGACGTGGACAGCCCGCGCACCGAGCGGGCCGCCCGTGAACTGACCGCGGAGGTCGCCGGGTTGCCGCTCGTCACGGACGTCACCTCGTACTGGGACGCGGGGAGCGCGGCCCTGCGTGCGGAGGACGGCCACCGGGCCCTGATCCTCGCCCGCCTCGAGGGCACGGCCACCGAGACGCGCGAGCAACTCGCCTCCCTGTCACCGAGGCTGTCGCGCGAGACCGCCGAACTCGACGTCCGGGTCGGCGGCCAGGAGGAGATCTCCCGGCAGGTCGGAGAGCAGGCCCGCGCCGACTTCCTGCGCGCCGAGATGTTCGCCCTGCCGGCCGTGCTGCTCCTGCTGATCCTGGTCTTCCGGCGCACCGTCGCCGCGCTGCTGACCGTGGCCGTCGGCCTGTTCTCCGTGGTCGGCACGCTCGCCGGGCTGCGGGCGGTCGCGCAGGTCACGGAGGTGTCGACGTTCGCCGCGAACCTCGCACTCGTCCTCGGCCTCGGACTGGGCGTCGACTACGGCCTGTTCGTGATCAACCGCTACCGCGAGGAACGCGCCGCCGGGCACGACCAGCGCGATGCCGTCCTCGGGGCGACCCGTGCGGCCGGCCGCACGGTGGTCTTCAGCGGGGTCACGGTCGCGGTGTCGCTGTGCGCGCTGCTGGTGTTCCCGTTCTTCTTCCTCAGCTCGTTCGCGTACGCGGGTGTCTTCGTCGTGCTCACCGCGGTCGCCGGAGCCGTGCTGTTCCTGCCCGCCGCACTCGCCCGCTGGGGACACCGCGTCGAGCGCCCCGGCGCGCCCGCCTCCGGCTTCTGGCACCGCGCCGCGCTGGCGGCCGTGCGCCGCCCGTTCCTGGCCGGCGCCGGAGTTCTCGCCGTGCTGCTGGTGGCCGCCTCTCCGCTGCTGGGCCTGCGCTTCGGGCTGCCCGACGAGCGGACCCTGCCCGAGGGCACTTCCTCGCGGACCACCTCCGAGACCGTGCACCGCGAGTTCGCCGCCGAGCCCACGGACACCGTCCAGGTCGTCCTGGAGGAAGCTGTCCCGGGCCGCACCGGCACGCGCGCATACGCGGCCGCGCTCTCCCGGCTTCCCGGCGTGTTCCAGGTCGACGCGCCGGAGGGCACCTACCGCCAGGGCGAACGCACCGGCGCCCCCGGCCAGGACCGGCTGACGGCACCGGACGGGCGGGTGCGGCTGGCGGTCGTACCGACGCAGGAGGCCATGTACGGCGATGTCCCCGCCTTCGTCGAGCGCGTCAGGGACACCCCGGCCCCGGTGCCCGCCCTGGTCGGCGGCTACCCCGGCGAGACCACCGACTTCCGCGCCACGCTCCTGGACCGGCTGCCGTACGCCGTCGGCATCGTGCTGGTGGCGACGTACGTGATCCTCTTCCTCATGACCGGCAGCGTGCTGCTGCCCGCCAAGGCGACCGTGCTGAACCTGCTCAGTCTGTCCGTGATGTTCGGCTGCCTGGTGTGGGTCTTCCAGGACGGGCACCTGTCCGGGCTGCTCGGCTTCACCCCGACCGGTTCCATCGAGCCGAGCATCCCGGTGCTCATGTTCTGCGTGGCGTACGGCCTGTCCATGGACTACGAGGTCTTCCTGCTGGCCCGGATCACGGAGGAGCACGAGCGCACCGGGGACACCGTACGCGCGGTCGGCGAGGGCATCCGGCGCAGCGCCCCGCTGATCACCGCCGCGGCCGGCATCCTCGCGCTGTCCTTCCTGTCCTACGCGACCGGCGGCGTCGTCTTCCTCAAGGAACTGGGGATCGGCACGGCCCTGACCATCCTCGTCGACGCCACCCTCATCCGGGTGGTGCTGCTGCCGGTGACGATGCGGCTCGCGGGGCGCGCGAACTGGTGGGCGCCGCGGTCGCTGCGCCGCTTCCGGGTGAAGGAGGCACCGGTGCGGGCAGCGGCGGCGCGCGGCGCGGGCGGGGCGGACGGGGGAGACGGGGAGGAGGGCGAGGAGGTACGTCGCCGGGAGTACGTGTGAGCACCAGGCGCGGGGACGTCCGGCCGGACGAACTCCTGCGCGCCGCACGGGCGGTGGCCGACGGCGACGTGCCGCTCCCACCGGGCGTGACACGCCGTCCGGCCGCCGGGTTCGTGGCCCGCTCCACGGAGCCCGCGGCGGCGGCCCCCGCGCCGGCCCGGCCCACTGAGCGGGAGCGGAAGGTGACGGCCCGGACCCGCGTCGGCCGCGCGCGGGTGAAACGGGACGCCCGCGACCGTGCCCGACGGGGCCCCGGCTCACGATTCGGGGTGGGTGCGGCCGGGCCGGCCGGGCTGGTCGCCGCGCGCGAACCGGACCAGCACGCTCACCACACGGACGAAGAACACCACGACGGCCGACACCGCGCCCGAGCCGACGAGCACGTCCCGCACACCGCCCGGCAGTCCGAAGAGGTACGCCGGTCCCGCCAGGGCTCCGAACAGCACGGCCGCCGCGAACGCCGCGCTGCACAGCGCGTACCCGATCTCGACCGTGATCGCGTCCCGCTCGCCCTGCGTGCGCCGTCCCCCGTAGCTGTCCATGCCGACCAGTCTTCCAGTCCCGCGCCGGTTCGAACAGCGCGGTGTCCACCGCAGCCGCTCTGCTACGGTGTGCGCCCATGGCGGCGAAGAAGGCCGAACAGGCGCTCGTGACCCGGTGGCGCGGCATCCTCGCCCTGCACGCCCGCATCCAGTGCGAACTCGACCGTGCGCTGCACCGACACGGCCTGTGCGGAAGCGACTTCGAGGTGCTCGACGTCCTGGCGGGCACGCTGGACGAGGACGGATCCGGCTCCTGCGGATACCGCGTCCAGCAGATCTCCGAGCGGGTCCACCTGAGCCAGAGTGCGCTGTCGCGGCTGGTCGCCAGGCTGGAGAAGGACGGCCTCGTCGAACGCTCCATGTGCCCGGAGGACCGGCGGGGCGTGCGGGTGGCGCTCACGTCGAAGGGGCGGGTCATGTACGGCCAGGTGCTCCCGGTGCAGCGGGCGGTGCTGCACCGGATGCTGGCCGACTGACCGACGAGGCCGCGCGGTACGGCTCAGTTCCAGGTGACGCCCGACTTCTCACGCCACAGTGCGGCGAGCGAGGCGTCGCCGGTCACCTCCGGGAACGGCCGGCGGTTCCACAGCGCCGGATAGAGCTGTGCGGCGGGCCCGTTCAGCTCGCAGTCGGCGTTCCCGGCATCGTCCCGCTCGGTCACGGGAGGCCCTGCGGACAGCCGTACGGTCCACACGGCGCCCGGCACGTCCGTCGCACGCACCCGCAGCGTGCGGGGCTCCTCGGTGCGCACCGCGCTCTTCGGACGGGCGTGGAAGGCGCACAGCAACTCGTCGATGCCGTCCACCGCGAAGTCCGCGCCGATGCCGGTGGGGTCGCCGCCCCGGGCCGACTCGGCGTCGATCCGGTGCACGGTCGTCTCGTGCGCCTGCCGCCGGGCCCAGAAGGCCAGGGCAGACGGCGCGGGCAGGAAGTGCCAGCAGCGCACGTCGGGCGAGGCGCCGGCGAGGGTGTCGACGAGGTGCCCGTGCCCTTCCCGGAACCAGGCCAGCAGCGCGGCGCCGTCGAGGTCGGGCAGGCCGCCGTCGGGCCGGGGGCCGGTGTGCCCCTCGCTGACGAACGCCGCCGCCCAGCGGTGCACCATCCCCGTGTGCCGCAGCAGGTCCCGGACCTGCCACCCGGGGCAGGTGGGCACCCTGGCGTCGGTGCCCGCCGCTTCGGAGGCCGCGGCCAGCAACGCGCCCTCACGGCCCAGGGTTTCGACGAATGCAGCGTTCTGCATGGTGGTGAGTGTGCCGCATGGAGCGGGCTCCAGGGGAGGCCTGAAGTTCCCACGGGCCTGGCGCCTTCCCCTGGATCAGGGCTGACCGAGGGGGCACAGGTCCGTCCCCCTCGGTCATGACCGAGGGGGACGGAGGAGCGGCGGGGGCGAGGTGAGGGTGCCCCGGAAGACGTGTCCGCGCCTGCTGTGAGGGGTGGTGAGGGCGCCCGGCGTGGGCCGCCGGACGGCGCCCCGAGGTTCAGCCCGCGACTCCCGCGCGCCGGGTCGCGACCGCGACGAGCACCGCGACCGCGGCCAGTACCGCCACGCTGGTGAGCGCGGCCGGCAGGGAGAACCAGTCGGCCATGAAGCCGATCGCGGGCGGCCCGAGCAGCATGCCGCCGTAGCCCAGGGTGGACGCTGTCGCGACGCCGCCGGGACCGCCCAGTGCCCCGGCCCGTTCGACCGCGACCGGGAAGATGTTGGCGAGCCCGAGCCCGGTGATCGCGAAGCCGGACAACGCCGCCCACACGGACGGGGCGAGTGAGCCGAGCAGCATGCCGGCCACGGCGACCGTGCCGCCGGCCACCACCGTGGTCGTCCGGCCGAGGCGTTCCAGCAACGTCGTGCCGGTCAGGCGGCCGACGGTCATGGCGAGTGCGAAGCAGGAGTATCCCGCGGCCGCCAGACCCGGCGAGGCGTCGAGATCCTGCTCCAGGTGCAGGGCGCCCCAGTCGGCCATGGCGCCCTCACCGTACGCCGTGCACAGGGCGATCAGACCGAAGGTGACGACGAGGCGGCGGGTACGGCGGTCGGGCGGCCGCGATGCGGTGCCGTCCCGCCCGTCCCGGTCGCCCCGACCGGGACGGGCGGGACGGTCCGGCGCCGCGGCGGGTTCGCAGCGCAGCAGGGCCCGGCCCGCGACCAGGGTGACGAGCAGGCCGATCACGGTGAGGCCGAGCAGGTGCCGCACCGGTGACAGCGACCCTGCGACCAGCCCGCCGAGCGCGGCGCCGATCATGCCGCCCAGGCTGAACGCCGCGTGGAAGCTGGGCATGATCGGGCGCCGCAGGACGGCCACCAGGTCGACGGCGGCGCTGTTGAAGGCGACGTTGATCCCGCCGTAGGCGCTGCCGAAGACCAGCAGCACGGCGCCGAGGGCGAGCACGGAGTGGGTGAGCGGGGGCAGGGCGACGCTGAGGCAGAGCAGGACCGCGCAGGCGACGGTGACGGGGTGGCTGCCGTAGCGGCGGACCAGCCGCCCGGTGAGCGTCATGGTGACGACGGCACCCGCGGAGACCCCGAGCAGCGCCAGCCCCAGTTCGCCGGCGGAGGCGCCGGTCTGCTCCTTGACGGCGGGGATCCGCACGACCCAGCCGGCGAATACGAAGCCGTCGAGGGCGAAGAAGGCGGTCAGGGCGATGCGGAGGCGGGTGAGGTCGGTGCTGGGGCCCGGCACGGCGCTGTGCGATCGGGCTTTGTTTATTTGCGGCACAAAATCAGGCTAGGGGCGGCGCGGGGGAGGGGCAAGGGCGCCCCGGCCTGCCCCTGAGGCGGGAGGTGGCGCCCCCGGCGTCGCATACGCTCGACACCACCATGAAGAACAACCTCACCCCCCTGGGGCCGAAGGCCGACAAGGCCACGGTCAGACGGCACAACCTCAGCCTGGTCCTGAGGGCCGTGCACGACGCGGGGGAGTCGACCAGGGCCGGTATCGCCACGCACGTCGGACTGACCCGCGCCGCGGTGTCGTCCCTCGTCGAGCAGCTGCTGGAGTACGGCTTCGTCTCGGAATGGGGAAAGACCAGCAGCGGCCAGGCGGGGCGGCCCGGCACCGTCCTGAAGGTGTCCCGGTCGGGCCCGGCGGGCCTCGGCGTCGAGATCAACATCGACTACGTCACCGTGTGCGTCGTCGACCTCGCCGGCACCGACCGGGTCCGGCTCGTGGAGCACGTCGACAACCGCGGGGTCCAGCCCTCCGAGGTGCTGGCGCGTGCGGCCCGGCTGGCGGCGCGCGCCATCGCCTCCGCGGCCGAACAGGACCTCGCACCGGCCGGGGTCCATGTCGCGCTGCCGGGCCTGGTGACCGGCGGCACCGTGCGCCAGGCACC
Organism: Streptomyces sp. WG5; assembly: GCF_049974565.1. NCBI lineage: Bacteria > Bacillati > Actinomycetota > Actinomycetes > Kitasatosporales > Streptomycetaceae > Streptomyces > Streptomyces sp. WG5. The sequence goes on from NZ_JBNGGC010000007.1 coordinate 225,373, forward strand.
CAACCTGGGATGGCAGCGCGTCGCGGTGGAAGGGCTGTTCGCGCAGGCGCTCCTCGCCCTGCGGCCCGCCCACCGCCCCCTGCCGGTCAGCTCCGACAACGAGGCCAACGCCGCCGCCCTCGCCGAGCTGTGGTTCGGCGCGGGCACCGAGGGAGTGCGCAGCTTCCTGTACCTGACCGGCGAGATCGGCATCGGCGGCGCCCTGGTACTGGGGGGCGAGCTGCTGCGGGGCGCGCACGGCTTCGCCGGGGAGATCGGGCACATGGTCGTCGATCCGGAGGGCTTGCTGTGCCGGTGCGGGGCCCGCGGCTGCCTGGAGCAGTACGCCGGACAGGCCGCGCTGCTGAAGGCCGCGGGCATCGACGCGGACGCGGGCGTGCAGGGCGTCGCCGAGCTCGAACGCCGTGCCCGGCGGGGCGACCCGGCCGCCCTGTCGGCGATCGAGCGCGCCGGGCGGCAACTGGGCGTCGTCCTGTCGGGCGCGGTCAACCTCTTCGACCCGGACGCGGTGATGCTCGGCGGCGTCTACCGCGAGCTGATGGACTGGGTGGCCCCCGCCGTCGACCGTGAGCTCGCCCTCCGTGTCGTCTCCGGGCTGTGGAGCGAGGACGGGAAGCGGCTGCGGCCCTCCTCGTCCCTCGGGGACGCCGCCCGGGGCGCGGCGGGCGTGATCGTCCGGGAGGTGCTGGCCGACCCGTCGGCGTACGCCGAGCGGGAGCGGAGCTGACGCGGGGGGCCGCCCGGCCGAGGCCCCCCGCTCCGGGTCAGCCCCGGTTGGCGGCGATCATCTCCCGGTACCAGCGGTAGCTGTCCTTCGGCGTGCGCACCTGCGTGTCGTAGTCGACCCGGACGATGCCGAAGCGCTTGCCGTAGCCGTACGCCCACTCGAAGTTGTCCAGCAGCGACCACACGTAGTACCCGCGTACGTCCACTCCCGCGTCCATCGCGGCCCGCAGCGCGGTGAGGTGGTCGCGCAGGTAGGCGACGCGGTCGGCGTCGTGCACCGTGCCGTCGGCGGCGGGCGCGTCGTCCTCCGCCGAGCCGTTCTCCGTGATGTGGATCGGCGGCAGTGCGTCACCGTACTGCTTCTTCAGCTGGACGAGCAGGTCGGTGAAGCTGTCCGGGACGACCGGCCAGTTCATCGCGGTGTGCCGGACGTCCGGGTGCCGGACCTCCTCGTAGCGGTTGTCCGTGGCCACCCGCCGCGCCGGGTCGCTCTCGCGGTACGGGGCGTCGGCGACCACGATCGGCCGGTAGTAGTTGACGCCGAGGAAGTCCAGCGGCTGGGAGATCAGCTCCAGGTCGCCGTCCCGCCGGAAGTCCTCCCCGGTGATCAGCTCGCCCCAGGTCTCCTCCTCGGTGGCCGGGTAGCGGCCCGCGAGGATCGGCTCGGTCCACACCAGGTTGTGCTGGGTGTCCGCCCGGACCACGGCCGCCAGGTCGGCGGGGGAGTCGGTGGCCGGCAGGTTGCGGTCCAGGTTGAGCGTGATGCCCACCTCGCGCACCCCGGCAGCCCGCAGGGCGCGCACCGCCAGACCGTGGCCGACCAGCAGGTGGTGGGCGGCGGCCAGCGCGCCCCGGCCCTCCTTGGCGCCGGGGGCGTGCCTTCCGATGGAGTAGCCGAGGAAGGAGCTGCACCACGGCTCGTTGAGCGTGATCCAGCGCGGCACCCGGTCGCCCAGGTGCTCCGCGACCACGGCCGTGTACTCGGCGAACCGCTCCGCCGTCTCCCGCACCCGCCAGCCACCCCGGTCCTCCAGGGCCTGCGGCAGGTCCCAGTGGTAGAGGGTGGCGGCCGGCTCGATGCCCGCCGCGAGCAGCTCGTCGACCAGGCGGGAGTAGAAGTCCAGGCCCTTCCGGTTCACCGCGCCCGAACCCTGGGGCACGATGCGCGGCCAGGCGATCGAGAAGCGGTACGAGTCCACGCCCAGGTCGCGCAGCAGCGCCACGTCCTCGGGGTAGCGGTGGTAGTGGTCGCAGGCCACGTCGCCGGTGTCGCCGTTCACCACCAGGCCGGGGGTGTGGCTGTACGTGTCCCAGATCGACGGACCGCGGCCGTCCTCCCGTGCCGCGCCCTCGATCTGGTACGAGGCGGTCGCGGCGCCGAGCACGAAACCGGGCGGAAAACTGGGGAAGTCACTCATGCTGTGAAGCTCATCTCCATGGGTACGAGGCCGCATTCGCGGGTCACTTGACGGAGCCGCCGGTGATCCCGGCGGCGATGTACTTCTGGGCGAGGACGAGCAGGATCGCCGCCGGCACCGCGGAGAGCACGGAGGCGGCCATCACCGAGCCCCAGTCGCCGACGTGCGCGCCGATGTACTGGTAGATACCCAGCGTGATGGGCTTGACCTCGTCGGTCGTGTTCAGGGTGAGCGCGAACATGAAGTCGCTCCACGAGAACAGGAACGCGAACAGCCCCGACGTGATCAGCGAGTTGCGGCTCATCGGCAGTACGACCCGCGTGAACGTCCGCACCGGCCCGGCGCCGTCGATCTGCGCGGCCTCGATCACCTCGCCCGGGATCGACACCATGAAGGAGCGCATCAGCACGATGGAGAACGGGATGCCCAGCGAGGCGTCCGCCAGCATCAGACCGAAGTAGGAGTTGACCAGGCCCAGGTCCACGTACGAGTTGTAGAGCGCGTTGGCGATGACGATGCCGGGCACCATCTGGGTGATCAGCGTGCCGAACACGATCGTGCGCGAGCCGCGCAGCCCGAAGCGTGCCAGGCCGTACGCCGCCGGTGCCGAGATGAGCAGGCAGATGGCGACCGCGCCGAGCGAGACGGCCAGCGAGGTGAGCAGGTGCCCGCCCTGGTCGCTGATGGCCTTCGAGAAGCCGGACAGGTCCAGACTGCCCGGCACCGGGTCGACCTGGAGCAGCCCGGACTCGGGCTGGAGCGCGGTGTTGAGCATCCAGTACAGCGGGAACAGCATCACGCCGAGGACGAGAACGCCGGCGACGGTGGAACCCCAGCGGCGCCGGGAGGCTGTGGGCGTGTGGGAGGCCATGGACGTCACTTCCCCTCGGTGCGGTTGGCCCGCAGGTAGAACACCGCGAACACGGCGGAGATCAGGATGAGTACGTTGCCGACGACGGCGCCCGCGCCGAAGTCCAGCTGCACGAACGAGTTCTGGTACGTGAGTGTGCCCAGCGTCTGGGTGGCGTCCGCCGGCCCGCCGTCGGTGAGCGCGAGGATCAGGTCGAGGATCTTGACCGTCGACATGAAGCCGAGCACCAGCACGACGGTGATGACGGGCTTGAGCACCGGCAGGGTGACGGAGCGGAAGGTCCGCCACGCCGAGGCGCCGTCCAGGGCGGCGGCCTCGTGCAGTTCCTTCGGGATCTCCTGGAGACCGCCGTACAGGATGACCATGTTGAACGGGATGCCGATCCAGATGTTGACCAGGATGACCGACACCAGGGCCATCTCCGGGCTGGTCAGCCAGGGCGTGCCGCCGCCGATCCCGACGGTGTCCAGGAACGAGTTCAGCACGCCCGTGTCCTGGTCGAGGATGCGCCGCCAGACGATGCCGGACACCACCATGGGCACCAGCCAGGGCAGCAGGATCAGCGAGCGCAGCACCCCGTTCAGCGGGAACCTGCGGCTGAAGAACACCGCGAGCGCCATGCCGATGCAGAACTGCCCGAGGAGCGATCCGGCGGTGAAGACGAGGGTGTGCCACAGCGCCTTGCCGAACAGGGCGTCCTGGAACACGTTGGACCAGTTGTCGGCGCCGTTGAAGGGCGCCTCACCGGTGAAGAAGGTCTTCGGCGTGTAGTGCTGGAAGCTCATCACGACGTTGCGGACGAGCGGGTAGCCGAAGAACAGCAGCATGAAGACGACGGCGGGGGCGACGAACCCCCACTGGGCGAGCCGGCGCCGGCGCCTGAGCCGGTCCGGGTCCGGCGCGGCGGCCGTCGTGGACGCCTCGGCGGGCGTCTGTGCGGTGACGGTGGGCGTGGTCATGGGCGTGTTCCTCAGTTCCCGCTCGTGGCCCGCTGCTGGGCGCGCTTCAGGGCGGCCTCGCTGGACTGGCCGGTCAGGGCGGACTGGAAGGCGCTCTGCAGGGCGAGCGACACGCTCGACCAGCCGGCGCCGAGCTTCGCCGTCCGGGACCGTGCGACGGCCACCTGGTCGGCGAGGGAGTCCAGCTCGGGCACCCGTTCGCGCCAGTCGGCGGCGGCCTTCGCGTGGGCCGGAACCATCCAGCTGTTGAGCGCGTAGGTCAGCTGCTCCTTCTCGCTCGCCAGACAGGCCACGATCTTCGCGGCGGTCCTCTCCCGCGCCTCGTCACCGGTGTTGGGCACGGTGAGCACGGCGCCGCCGAGCGGACCCACTGAGTCGTCGCCGGCCTCGGGCACGGGAATGGGGGCGATGCCCCAGTTCAGCGACGTGTCGGTGTTGAGGGTCTCCACCTGCCACGGCCCGTTGATCATCATCGCCGCGTTGCCGGCCATGAACTGGTCGTTGACGTCGGCCTGCGTCCAGTTGACCGTGGACTTCGACAGCGAGCCGTCCTGCAGGAGGCCCTTCCAGTAGTCGAGGGCCTCGACGACCTGCGGGCTGTCCAGGTCGGTCTCGTCACCGCCGTTGGACCACATGAACGGGGTGAACTGGAAGACACCGTCCTCCGCGCCGCCCGCGCTGAGCGCCAGCCCGTACTGCTTGCCCTGGGTGAGCTTCTTGGCGCTCTCCCGCAGCTCCGCCCAGGTGGCGGGCACCTCGACGCCCGCCTCGTCGAGGACGTCCTTGTTGTAGAAGAGCGCCAGCGTGTTCACGGAGCGCGCCGCACCGTAGTACGTCCCCTCGTACGAGCCGAAGTCGACGATGCCCTCGGGGATGCCGTCGGTGCTCAGCCCGAGGGACTCGAGGTCGACGAGCCCGCCCGCGTCGGCGAACGTCGGCATCTCGGACGCGTCGAACTGCACGATGTCGGGCAGCGACTTGGACGACGCCATCCGCAGTGCCTTCGTCATCACCTGCGAAGCCGGGACGCTCTGCTGCTCGATGGTGATGCCCAGCTGCTTGCCGCAGCGGGCCATCGCCTCCGCGTCCCAGCGGTGGTAGGACTCGTCGGTCGAGGAGTTCATCACGGTGTACACGTCGGCGTCGCGCTGCTGTCCGCAGCCCGTGAGCGCCGCGCCGGCGACCAGGACGGAGACGGCGGCGAACGGGGCGACGGCTCGGCGTGAGCGCCCTCGCCCGCGGTGTGCGGCAGCCGGAGGGGGTGCTGTCAAGGCGAGGGAGGTGAAGCGCTTCGACATGGTGCGGGCCCTTGCTGTCGTACCGTCCGGCTTCCTTGCCGGACCGTTTTGTTTGATGTGATGACTAATACGTCAAGGACAGGCCGACGCGCTAGAGCAAAGTGGCCCCGGTCTCGCCACTTCGTGGGGTGAGTGGGCTGTTCTGAAGGGTAATCACGCCTGTTCAGGGCAGCGAAGTCGCTACGAAGCCCTCTGCGGACGGATTTGTTTTGTGTACGATCAAAACGCTGTGAGACGGCCCCCGTGCTCCCATCCGACAGCTCCCGCCGCACCCAAGGAAGATCATGAAGTTCACCGACGGCTTCTGGCTCATCCGTGACGGCGTGCATCTCTCGTACGCCACCGAGGTACGCGATGTGCGCCCCGAATCGAAGCGCTTCACCGCCCATGCCGCCGTGAAGAAGGTGACGCGGAGGGGGGACACGCTCAACGCGCCGCTCCTCACGGTCGAGTGCTTCTCTCCCACTGAGGGCGTCATCGGCGTCCGCGTCACCCACCACGCCGGCAAGCGCCGGCCGGGCCCCGACTTCGCCCTCGCGGGCACGGCGGACGGCGCCGGCGAGGTGCGACAGGACGGCACGGTCACCGAGCTGACCAGCGGCCCGCTGACCCTCCGCCTGGACCGCGAGGGCCCCTGGGGCCTCAGCTTCCACGACGCCGACGGACGCGAGCTCACCCACGCCAACGCCAAGAGCACCGCGTTCGCCACCACGGGCGACGGCGCCCACCACATGCTGAGCCGGCTCGCGCTCGGCGTCGGCGAGCAGATCTACGGCCTCGGCGAGCGCTTCACCCCGTTCGTCAAGAACGGCCAGGTCGTCGACATGTGGCAGGCCGACGGCGGCACCAGCAGCGAGCAGGCCTACAAGAACATCCCGTTCTACCTCTCCTCCCGCGGCTACGGCGTCTTCGTCAACCACCCCGGCCCGGTCTCCTTCGAGGTCGGCTCCGAGTCCGTCGGCCAGGTGCAGTTCAGCGTCGAGGACCAGACGCTGGAGTACTACGTCGTCGCCGGCCCCACTCCCAAGGACGTCCTCACCCGCTACACCGCCCTCACCGGCCGCCCCGCCCTGCCGCCCGCCTGGTCCTTCGGCCTGTGGCTCACCACGTCCTTCACCACCTCCTACGACGAGGAGACGGTGACGAAGTTCGTCGACGGCATGGCCGAGCGGGGCATCCCGCTGAGCGTCTTCCACTTCGACTGCTTCTGGATGCGCGAGTACCAGTGGTGCGACTTCCAGTGGGACCCGGACGTCTTCCCCGACCCGGACGGCATGCTCGCCCGGCTCAAGGCCAAGGGGCTGAGGGTCAGCGCCTGGATCAACCCCTACATCGCCCAGAAGTCCCCCCTCTTCGACGAGGCCGCCGCCCTCGGGCACCTGGTGCGCCGGACGAACGGCGACGTCTGGCAGTGGGACCTGTGGCAGGCCGGCATGGGCCTGGTCGACTTCACCAGCCCCGCCGCCCGCGACTGGTTCGCCGGGAAGCTCAAGCCCCTGCTCGACCAGGGCGTGGACTGCTTCAAGACCGACTTCGGCGAGCGCGTCCCCACCGACGTCGTCTGGCACGACGGCTCCGACCCGGAGCGCATGCACAACTACTACACCCACCTGTTCAACCGCACCGTCTTCGAACTCCTCGAGAAGGAGCGCGGACAGGGCGAGGCCGTCCTCTTCGCCCGCTCCGCGACCGCGGGCGGCCAGCAGTACCCCGTCCACTGGGGCGGTGACTGCTGGTCGTCCTTCGAGGCGATGGCCGAGTCGCTCCGGGGCGGCCTGTCCCTGTCCCTGAGCGGCTTCGGCTTCTGGAGCCACGACATCGGCGGCTTCGAGGGCACGCCCGACCCGGCGGTCTTCAAGCGCTGGCTGGCCTTCGGCCTGCTCTCCTCGCACAGCCGGCTGCACGGCTCCTCGTCGTACCGGGTGCCGTGGGAGTTCGGCGAGGAGGCGGTCGACGTCGCCCGGAGCTTCACCCTCCTCAAGCACCGCCTGATGCCCTACCTGTACGGTGTCGCCGCCGAGGCCCACCGCACCGGTGTGCCGATGATGCGGCCGATGCTCCTGGAGTACCCGCACGACCCGGGCTGCCGCCCGCTGGACCGTCAGTACATGCTCGGCCCCGACCTCCTGGTCGCCCCGGTCTTCACCGAGGAAGGCGAGGTCGAGGTCTACCTCCCCGAGGGCACCTGGACCCACCTCCTGACCGGTGAGCGCGTCACCGGCCCCGTCTGGCGCACCGAACGGCACGACTACGACAGCCTGCCGCTGTACGCCCGGGAGGGCGCCGTCCTGCCGCTGGCCTCCGACGACCGCCGTCCCGACGGCGACTGGCTGGACGCCCCGACCCTGCTGGTCCACCCGCCCGCCGGACCCGACTACGCGGCCGAGGTCACCGTGCCCGACCTGCTGGGCGCCCCCGCCGCGACGTTCCGTGTGCGACGGGACGGGGACGTGCTGCGGGTCACCGCGAGCGGTACCGACCGCCCGTTCACGGTGCGGGTCGCGGGCGGGGCGAGCGCGGAGGGCGCCGGGGAGGTGAGCGTCGCCCTGGCCTGAGCGGGGCAGTGAGCGGCCGCGGGCGCGCGGAGCCGCGGGCGGGTGAGCCCGCCCCCGGCGTCCGCGGCGGCCGGCGGTCGTACACCGCCGTCCCCACCCGGCCCCGGCGCCAGGCCCCGGCCGGTGCGCGGCCTCCGCAGGGCCCGGGGCGTCGGCTGGGGCCGGTGGGCTCGGCGCCGGGGGCGGCGTGGGCGGGCCCCGGCGGCAGCGGAGTCAGCGGGCGAGGCCGGCCAGCGCCGTCAGCAGGCGGTCCACGTCGTCCGCGCTGCTGTACGGCGCGAGCCCGACCCGCACGCCGCCCTCGTCGCCGAGGCCCAGCCGGCGCGCGGCCTCCACGGCGTAGAAGGATCCGGCGGGCGCGTCCACCGCCCGCTCGGCCAGCTGCCGGTGCACGTCGGCCGGGCGCAGGCCCGCCACGGTGAACAGCAGGGTCGGCGTGCGCCGCGCGGCCCGCGCGTACACGGTGATCCCGCCGAGGTCCGCCAGCCCCCGCTCGATCCGCTCGCGCAGCGCGTCCTCGTGGGCTTCCAGCGCCGCGAAGGAGGCGACGAGCCGGTCCCGGCGGCTGCCCCGCGCGTCCGGTTCCAGGCCCGCGAGGAAGTCCACCGCGGCACGGGCACCGGCCAGCAGCTCGTACGGCAGCGTGCCCAGCTCGAAACGCTCGGGGACGGCGTCGCTGGAGGGCAGCAGCTTGTCGGGCCGCAGGGTCTCCAGGAACTCGGGCCGGGCCGCCAGCACCCCGAGGTGCGGACCGAGGAACTTGTACGGCGAGCACACCAGCGTGTCCGCGCCGAGCGCGGCCAGGTCGACGACGGCGTGCGAGGCGTAGTGGACCGCGTCGACGTGGAGCAGCGCGCCGGCGTCGTGCACCGGGCGGGCGATGGCCGGCAGGTCGGGCATGGTGCCGATGAGGTTGGACGCGGCCGTCACCGCGACCAGCCGGGTGCGCGGCGAGAGCACTGCCTCGATGTGCTCGGGCAGCAGTTCCCCGGTGGCCGGGTCGAAGTCCGCCCAGCGCACGCTCGCGCCGGCCGCCTCCGCCGCCTGTGTCCAGGGCCGGATGTTGGAGTCGTGGTCGAGGCGGGTGACGACCACCTCGTCACCCGGCCCCCAGGTCTTGGCGAGCGTCCGGGACAGGTCGTAGGCGAGCTGTGTGGCGCTGCGGCCCAGGACGACGCCCCGCGGCTCGGTGCCCAGCAGGTCGGCCAGCGCGCTCCGGGCGTCCGCGACGATGCCGTCCGCGTTGCGCTCGCCCTCGGTGGTCCGGCCCCGGTTGGCCAGCGGGCTGGCCAGCGCGTCGCCGATGGCGTCGATGACGGGCTGCGGGGTCTGGGTGCCGCCCGGCGCGTCGAAGCGGGCGGAGCCGGACTTCAGGGCGGGTATCTGCGCGCGGATCACGTCGACGTCGAGGGCCATGTGCACTCCAACCGAAGGCGGGGACTCCCGCCTCATGATCGCAGCAGGGCGGCGATCGGAACAGACGCGGGGGACGTACGGGCTCGGACCGAACGCGCGTGACGTACGGGCTCGGACCGAACGCGCGTGACGTACGGGTCACGAGTCGGCGGCGTGCGCCGGCCGCTTCTCACGGCCGCCGGGATGACGGTGCCGCCAGATCCAGAAGACCGCACAGGACAGCAGAGCCCACCCGCCCAGCACCAGGAACGGGAAAGCGTGCTGGTGGCCCTGGAAGTACACGGCCGTGTGCTGCGCGTTGACCGACGCCCCGGGCGGCAGCCACTGGCCGATCGTCCCCAGCGGGGAGGGCAGCAGCGGCCAGGACACCGCGCCGCCGGAGGAGGGATTGCCGAGGAGCACCATCAGTCCCCAGGTCGGCAGCATCGCCCAGCGTCCGAACAGGGTGTTGAACATGGTGAAGACCATGCCGGACGCGAACATCGTGAGCGCCAGGATCAGCCACGACTCGACGAACGGCAGGTCGAGCGCTTCCAGCAGCCAGTCCACCGTCGCGGCGATCGCGAAGCCGCCGAGCAGCGCGTAGGCAGCCGTGAAGAGGATGCGTTCGATCGGGGTCAGGGAGCGGGCGTGCACGCTCAGCTGGATGGCCCCGACGAAGCCGATGATCACCGCGGCCAGGGAGATGTAGAAGATCGCCAGACCGCGCGGGTCACCGTCCTGCAGCGGGTTGACGTCGCGCACGGTGACCGCGACGCCGGTCTTCTCCGCGACGACCGGGGCCGTGTCGGCCAGCACCTGGGCGACCGAGGCGCCCGACGCGCTGGACAGGTCGAGCACGGCGGTCCGTCCGTCGTCGCGCAGCTCGAAGATCGCGAAGACCTCCTGCTCCTGCATCGCCTCGCGGGCCTCGGCCTCGCTCCCGTAGGGGTGCACCCTGACCGAGGCGTTCAGCGCCTTCTCCAGGCCGTTCAGAAAGGCCTGGCCGCGGGCCTCTTCGTACGAGCCGACCACGGCCGTGGGGATCGAGTGCGGCGTCGGGTCCGCCATCGAGTAGGTGTACGAACCCGCGAAGAGACCCGCGGCCGCCGCGAGGATCAGCACCAGCACGGTGGCCGGCCAGAAGGGCGACTGCCGGAACGTGGACCACCGCTGCCCGCGCGTCGGAGGCTGGGCATGGGCGCCGTGGGACATGTGGGCCATGCCCCGGACGCTTTCACGGCCGGGGCGAAAGGGCATCAAGAGCGCCGTCGCCCGGGGGAGCACGGAGCGTGACGGCGGTCCCCGCGCGGGGCCGCGACGTCGTGCGGGACGGGATCAGGTGTGCACCAGTGGAGTGTCGACCAGATGCTCCGCCACGAACCACGCCTGCAGCTCGTTGGTGCGCACGACCTCGGAGACGAGGAGGTCGTTGGTGCCGTCGTCGCCGAGCTCCTGGGTGCGGGCCGCGGCGTCGTGGCAGTCGGCCAGGATCAGTTCGTGCGCCTCCAGCAGCCGCGACAGCATCGACGGGACCTCCTCCACCCCGTCCGGGGGACGCGGCACGGTGGTGATCTCGGCGACGTGCCGGGGGTCGCCGATCGCGACGCCGCCGAGTGTCTGGACGCGCTCGGCGATCGTGTCGATCAGCTCCAGCTGCTCGCCCGCGTGCTTGTCCAGCAGCAGGTGCAGCTGGTAGAACGTCGCCCCGCGCATGAGCCAGTGGTACTTCTTGTACAGGTCGTGCAGGATCCGGGTGTCCGCCAGGACCTTGTTGAGCCGCTGGCAGGAGTAGAGGCGGGTCTCCATGGTCAGCGCCACGGGGAACTGCTTGACGGTGCCGAACTCCTGGATGGTCCGGCCCTTCTGGTGCAGCCAGGGCTGGCTGCCGTCGGACCGGTGCTCCACGGACGACGACTTCGGGTTGCTCACGCCTGAACTCCTTCGGGACGAGGACTGAAGAGTGCGCCGGCGCACTGCGACCGGCTCCGGTCCCCCCTCGGCGACAGTCGACCAGTCGCATGCCGGGCCCGCAAACGCTGGGGGGTTGTCCAGGCATTCACTCCCCACCTAGGGTCTGCCGGAGTGAAAGCGCTTTCTAACGGTGCGCGTGCCTGTCGTGCGCCGGCGTCCGAGGAGGACCGCATGTCCCCACGCCCAGCCCGCCGCCGGGTCGCCGTGGTCGGTACCGGTGCCATCGTCACCGGCGGCCACCTGCCCGCCCTCAGAGCCCACGCCGACCGGACGGAACTGGTCGCCGCCGTGGACGTGGACCAGGGCCGGCTCGACGCCTTCCGGGCCGAGGCGGGCGGGGACATCGCCGGGTACACGTCGATGGGCGCCATGCTGGACGCCGTACGCCCCCACCTCGTCCTGATCGGCACGCCGCCGTCCCTGCACCGGGAGCAGACGGTGGCCGCGCTCAAGGCGGGCGCCTGGGTGCTGTGCGAGAAGCCGCTGTGCCTCTCCCTCGCCGAGTACGACGACATCGCGGCGGCCGAGGAGGCCTCCGGTGCGTACGCGTCCGTGGTCTTCCAGCACCGGTACGGCTCGGGCGCCGCGCACGCCCGTGACCTGATCGCGAGCGGCGAACTGGGCGCCCCGCTGGTCGCCCACTGCCAGACGACCTGGCACCGCGACGCCGCCTACTACGCCGTGCCGTGGCGCGGACGCTGGGCCACCGAGGGCGGCGGTCCGACCATGGGCCACGGCATCCACCAGTACGACCTGCTGCTGCACCTGCTGGGCCCCTGGGCGGAGGTGCGGGCCATGGCGTCACGGCTGGTCCACGACACCGAGAGCGAGGACGTCTCCACCGCCCTGGTGCGGTTCGCGAACGGCGCCCTCGCCACCGTCGTCAACAGCGTGCTCTCGCCGGACGAGGTGAGCCGCGTCCGCGTCGACTGCGCCGACGCGACCGTGGAGCTGACCCACCTGTACGGGCACCGCAACGACGACTGGACCTACACCCCGGCCCGGCACGTCGCCCCCGAGCGCGCCGCCGCCTGGCGCACCCCGGCGGCGGACGTGCCCAGCTCCCACACCGCCCAGCTCGGCGCGGTACTGGACGCCTGGGACGCCGGCGCGAGGCCGCCCGGCAGCGGCCCTCAGGCCCGCGCCACGCTGGAGTTCGCCGCCGCCCTGTACAAGGCGGCCTTCACCGGACAGCCGGTCCTCGCGGGCGAGATCGCGCCCGGTGACCCCTTTCACTCGGTCATGCACGGCGACCACCCCGACTGGACCCCCGAGGAGCGCGCATGAGCACCCTCCGCGTCAGCCACACGCACGGCGACCACGTCGCGGTCACCGCGGCGAACGGCACCGAGATCCTCCGCTACGTCTACCGCCCCGACCCCGAGGCCTTCGAGTCCCGCAAGCCCTACGCCCACCCGGTGCGCACCCTCGCCGGACGCACGGTGACCGGGTACCGCCCCAGTGACCACCGCTGGCACAAGGGCCTGCAGATGACGGCCAGTCACCTCTCCGGCCAGAACTTCTGGGGCGGCAACTCCTACGTCCACGGCGAGGGTTACCTGCGCAAGCCCGAGCGCGTCGGTTCGATGCGGCACGACGGCTTCCCCGGCTTCACCGTCGGGGACGACCGGCTCGCGATCACCGAGAACCTCACCTGGATCGAGAACGGCGGCGCCGAGTGGGCCCGGGAGGAGCGCGGCCTCACCGTCCACTCGGTCGACGAGGAGGCCGGTGCGTGGGTCCTGGACTGGTCGATCCGGCTCACCAACATCCGAGCGGAGCCACTGGTGTTCGGCTCCCCGACCACGGCGGGCCGCGAAATGGCCGGCTACACCGGCCTCCAGTGGCGCGGTCCCCGCGACTTCACCGGCGGCACCGCCTTCGCCCCGGGCGGTGCGGCGGGCGCCGGGACGCTGATGGGCACCCAGGGCCCGTGGCTCGCCTTCACCGCCGAGCGCGACGACGTCGACGACCACTCCACGCTCGTCTTCGCGCACGCGCCCGAGAACCTCGACGAGAAGACCGCCATCCACCCCTCCCACTGGTTCGTGCGCGCCGAGCCGATCCCGTCCGTGGCCTTCTCCTGGGCGTTCTTCGAGGAGTTCGAGCTGCCGCCGGGCGAGTCCTTCGCCTACCGCTACCGCGTGGTGGTCGCCGACGGCGCCTGGGACGGCGACCGCGTGGCGACGTACCTGGAGAGCCTGCCGTGGTGAGGGACACCGGGCCCGTACCGCCCCACCCCCTGCCCGGCGCGGTCGGCCTGTCCCACCTGCGCGCCTACGACTGGGCGGCCGCCGACGGCGTCTGCGGCGGCAGCCCGCATCTGCACCTGGTGTGCACGGAGGCGTACGTCGTCACCGGCGGGCGCGGCGCGGTGCAGACGCTGAGTGCCGACGGCTACCGCGACATCCCGCTGGAGCCCGGTACGGTCGCCTGGTTCACGCCGGGCACGGTGCACCGCATGGTGCAGGGCGGTGATCTGCGCATCACGGTGCTGATGCAGAACAGCGGCCTGCCCGAGGCCGGGGACGCCGTCTTCACCTTCCCGCCCGAGGTGCTGGCCGACCCGGAGGCGTACGCCTCGGCGGCCGCGCTGCCACCCGGCACCGGCCCGGAGACGGAGGCGGCGGCCCGGCGCCGCAGGGACCTCGCCGTCGAGGGCTATCTGGCGCTGCGCGAGGCCCTCGTCGCCCAGGACGACGGTCCGTACCGGGAGTTCCAGCGGTCTGCCGCCCGCCTGGTGCGCGACAAGGTGTCCGGCTGGCGGGAGCTGTGGCGGGCCGGGGCGCTGGCCGCCGCCGAGCGCACCGGAACCCAGCTCGACGCGCTCACCGACGGCGACACGGCGTACCTCGCCGCGGCCACCGCGTACGAGGCGGCGCCCACCCGGCACGGCGGCTACGGCATGTGCGGCCGCCGCGACGAGTACGCGCTGCCGGGAGCCACACTGCCGTACGGGGGAGTAGCCCCCATGCCTGGTACGGAAGCTGAGTGACAGTCGGGACGGGGCGGCGGATGTTCAGGTCCGGATCTCCCGCCGGGCCGAAGAGTTAATGGTCCATTAGGGCGACAGATGTGTGAAGGGCAGGCCGGGATGCGCATCATCTTGACATGGACCTGCGGCCCGATGGGCGGGCCGCAGCCTCATGGAGGTGTGGAATGCACCGCAGACTCGCCACCGGTCTCGCCGCCTCGGCCATGGCCGTGACCACCGTCTTCGCCACCGCCGCGACCGCCGAAGCCGCTCCCGCCGACAAACCGCAGGTACTCGCGAGCTGGACCCAGACCAGCGCGTCGAGCTACAACGCCTGGACCGCCGCGCGCGCGAACCAGTCCTCCTGGGCCGCCTACGGGTTCGACTGGACCACCGACTACTGCTCCTCCTCGCCGGACAACCCGTTCGGCTTCCCGTTCAGCACCTCCTGCGCACGGCACGACTTCGGCTACCGCAACTACAAGGACGCCGGCTCCTTCAGCGCCAACAAGGCCCGCCTCGACAGCGCCTTCTACGAGGACCTCAAGCGTGTCTGTGCCCGCTACAGCGGCGCCACCAAGACCACCTGCAACGGCACGGCGTGGACGTACTACCAGGCCGTGAAGGCTTTCGGCTGACGGGCTGACGGGCTGACGGGCTGACGGGCTGACGGGCTGACGGGCCGTGAGGGCCCCGGGCCCGACGGGCCGGGTTACGTCCCTCTACACGGGCGGGGACGGCGCCGCCGGGCAGACCGGCCGCGGGCCCGGCGCCGGAGCGGCCGCCGCCATCGCCAGCGCGGCGGCCGCACTGGCGATGCCCAGGACGGCGCCCGCGGCCACGTCCCCCGGATAGTGCACGCCGGTGTGGACCCGGGAGTAGCCGACGGCACCCGCCAGCGCGCCGAGCGGGACGGCGGCCGCGGGCAGGACCACGCCGACCGCCGTGGCGAACGCGACCGCCGCAGCCGTGTGCCCGGACGGGAACGACGCCGACGCGGGCATGGGCACATACCGGTCCACCGTCACCCGCGCCGCCTCCCGGTCCGGCCGCGCCCTGCGCACCAGCCGCTTGCCCAGCAGGTTCGAGGAGGCCGACGCCACGGCGACCGCCCCCATCCCGACGAAGGCCGCCCGGCGCGGACGCGCACCGCTCACCGCGAGCGCGGCGGCGACCCCCAGCGAGACCTTCGAGTGGTCGGCGGCGTGGGACAGCCGGCGCAGGGCCCGGTCGAGGGTGGGCGTGGACGTGGCGGCCACCGCCGCGTACAGGGCGCCGTCCACGGCGCGCAGATCACCGAGTACGGCGGCCAGGGCCCGCCTGCGTGAACGCGCCGGGCCGGGGCCCGGCGCGAGCGGGCCGCCGGTGTCCCCGTCGGCGTTGGTCGGTTCGGTCATCGGGCTCCTGCTCCGCGGGCGAGGGGGCCGGGCGACGCCCGGGGCCGTCGGCGTACCGCGTGTGCTCCGGCGCCGTACCAGCCTGGTCCGTCTCCGGGCGCTCGGCGCGCCGGCGGGACCCGTCCGGGGGACGACGGCGCGTTCCCCGCCCCCGGCCGCTCACCCCGAGGCCGACACCAGGCCCGTCTCGTAGGCGAGGATGACCAGCTGGACCCGGTCGCGGGCGTCCAGCTTCGCCAGCAGACGGGTCAGATAGGTCTTGGCGGTGGCGACACTGAGGCAGAGGGTGTCGGCGATCTCGGCGTTGGACAGACCCCGGCCGACCAGGGTGAGCACCTCGCGCTCGCGGTCGGTGATGCGGTCCAGCTCGGCACGCCGCGGTGGGGCCGCCCGGGAGCGGCCGGTGAACTCCTTGATCAGGCGCCGGGTGACACTCGGCGCGATCAGTGCGTCCCCGGCGGCGACGACCCGTACGGCGGTGAGGATGTCGTCCAGCGCCATGTCCTTGACGAGGAACCCGGACGCGCCGGCGTGCAGCGCTCCGTACACGTCCTCGTCGTCGTCGAAGGTCGTCAGGACCAGGACGCGTGCGGTGCCGGGTCCGGAGGTGACCCGGCGGGTGGCCTCGATGCCGTCCGTGCCGGGCATCCGCAGGTCCATCACCACCACGTCGGGGGCCAGCTCACCGGTCAGCCGCACCGCCTCGGCGCCGTCCGCCGCCTCGCCCACCACCTCCAGGTCGGTGGTCTCGGCCATGACCAGCTGCAGGGCGGTGCGGATCAGGGGCTGGTCGTCGGCGAGTACTACACGAATGGTCATCCGGCTGTCGTCCTCGTCTCCGTTTCGGTGTGCGCGTCCGCGGGCAGGGGCAGCCGGGCCGTCACCAGGAACCCGCCGCCGGGGCACGGGCCGGCCCGGAAGTCGCCGCCCAGCAGTGCGGCCCGCTCCCGCATGCCGGCCAGTCCGTAGCCCGTCTCCGTGCCTGCCGCGCCGCCGCTGCCGCGGTCGCGGACCTCGACGGCGAGTTCGTCCCGGCGGTGCTCGACGCTCACCCGGCAGGAGCCGGCTCCGGAGTGGCGTACGACGTTGGTCACCGCCTCCTGCACGATCCGGAACGCCGCCAGGTCGACCTCGGCGGGCACTGGGCGGGGGGTGCCCCGCCACCGCACGTCCACCCGTACGCCGGCGGCCGTGGTGGCGGCGGCGAGCCGCTCCAGGTCCGCCAGGCCCGCCGCCGGCCGCAGCGCGGACCCGTCCGCGCCGGACCGCCGCGCACGGTCCCGTTCCTGGTCCTGGCCCTGGTCCCGGTCCTGGTCGGCCTGGCGCAGCGCGCCGAGCAGCCGCCGCAGACCGGACAGCGTTTCGCGGCCCGTCCGCTCGACCGTGCGCATCGCCTCCTTGGCCGCGTCCGGCCGGGTGTCGACGATCCGGGCGGCGGCACCGGCCTGCAGGGCGATGATGCCGATGCTGTGGGCGACCGTGTCGTGCATCTCCCGGGCGATGCGCAGCCGTTCGGCCGTGACGGCCTGCGCGGCGGCCCGGGCGTAGAGCTCCTCCGTGTGGGCGCGGGCCTGGTGCACGGAGTGGCCGACGAGCCAGGCGACGGCGAGTGTCAGGGCCACGAGCGGCTCGGGCGCGGTACCGGAGTCCGGCCCCGAGACCCACCGCAGGACCGGATAGCAGGCCAGCACCGCCAGCGTGCCGCCGGCCCACGCGAGCGAGGTGCGCCGGGGCCGGACGGCCGCCACATGACCGAGGGCGACGGACACGCCGAGGAACTGGGTCGGCGGGATCTCGTCCTGCCGCCAGGCCAGCGTCGACACGACCGTCCCCGCGACCACCAGCGCGTACGCCACGGTCGTCCGGCGCCGCAGCAGCGCACAGCCGGCCAGCACGAGGCCGAAGGCCAGGAGCAGCAGCAGCCGGGCCCCCAGGGGCGCCAGGCCGTCGCGCGGATAGCTGAGGGAGTAGCCGGCCCGCGGCGGCATGAGGACGTACTCCACGACGGGCGCCACCGCCGCCGTGCACCACACCAGCGCGGTCCACAGCCCCGGAGGCACTCGTTTGAGCAGCGGCAGCGGCGGTGAGACGGACATACGAAGATCGTAGGCGCGTGCCCGCGGCCGGTCATCCGTCCCTGGCTGTACAACCCTGGTCGACACCCGGGGCCCCCGGTTGCCGGCCACGGTCCGACGACGGGGGGCCGGCCCGTCGGGCATCGTCGTGACCGTGATCGAAGTCAACGAGCTCACCAAACGATACGGCGGCACGACGGCCGTGCAGGAGCTGACGTTCAGCGTGCTTCCCGGCCGGGTGACCGGGTTCCTCGGACCCAACGGCGCCGGAAAGAGCACGACACTGCGCCTGGTGCTGGGACTCCAGGAGCCCACGAGCGGCAGCGTCACCGTCGACGGCCGGCCGTTTCGGGCCCGTCGGCGCGGACTGCGCGACGTCGGCGCCCTGTTGGACGCGCACGACGTGCACGGCGGTCGCAGCGCCCACGCGCATCTGTCGGCCCTGGCCCGCAGCAACCGCATCCCGCGCCGCAGGGTGGCGGAGGTCCTGGGACAGGCGGGTCTCGCGGACGCGGCGGGGCGCCGCATCGGCGGGTTCTCCCTCGGCATGAAGCAACGGCTCGGTATCGCCGCCGCCCTGCTCGGCGATCCGCCGGTCCTGCTCTTCGACGAACCGCTCAACGGCCTCGACCCCGAGGGCGTGAAGTGGGTGCGCGAGCTGTTCCGGCGGCTGGCCGCGGAGGGCCGTACCGTGTTCGTCTCCAGCCATCTGATGTCGGAAATGCAGCACACCGCCGACCAGTTGGTCGTCATCGGCCGGGGCGAGCTGATCGCGGCGGAGTCCCTCGCCGAGTTCGCGGCCCGCGGCACCCGGCCCGCCGTCACGGTGGGCACGCCCTCGGCGCCGGCCCTGGCGGACCTGCTGACGGCCGAGGGCGCGACCGTCCACGTGGAGGGCGACCTGCTGACCGTGACCGGCCTGTCCGCCGCCCGGGTCGGCGACATCGCCCAGCGGCACCGCGTCCCGTTGCACCACCTGGGTGCCAAGTCCGCCTCCCTGGAGGAGGCGTTCATGGAACTCACCGCCGACAGCGTCCAGTACCCCGCGGGAGAAGTCCGATGACCACCACGGCGACATCCGTGCCCGCCACCGCGCCCCGGCCCCGTTTCCGTGACCTGGCCGCCGCCGAGTGGATCAAGCTGACGTCCCTGCGCTCGACCTGGATCGCGTACGGCGCCACCGCCCTGGCCGTCGTCGGCTTCAACGCGGGCACCGCCTACGACACCTACAGCCACTGGGCGGAACAGGGCGCCGAGGGGCGGGCCGGCTTCGTCCGGGACGGCGTTCCCCTGCTGGACGCGTTCACCGCGAACGCGGCGATGGTCATGCTGCTCGCCCTGGGCGTCCTCGGCGCACTGGTGATGGTCGGCGAGTACGCCTCGGGCACGGTGCGTACGACGTTCGCGGCCGTTCCGGACCGCCGCGCGGTGATGGCGGCCAAGGCGGTCGTCGTCGCCCTCGCCGCGACCGTGTTCGGCGGCCTCGTCGCCACGGTCTCCTTCGCACTGACCCAGGCGATCCTCGACGGCAGGGGGGTGGGCGTGCCGATCGACCACCCCGGCGCCCTGCGGGTCGTGGTCGCCTCCGCGCTGCTCGCCCCCGTGGGCGCCCTCACGGGGCTGGCCCTCGGCACCCTCGTGCGGCAGACCGCGGCCACGATGGCCGCCTGCGTGGCGGTCCTGTTGGTGCTGCCGCTCGTCGCCACCGACGGGCGGTACTGGTCGGCCGTCGTCGCGCACGCCCTGCCGTTCGAGGCGTGGAACCGGCTGGTCACCGTCGCCCCCGCCCCGACCGACTTCCCGTGGACCACGGGCGGCGCCTGGACCGTCTACGGAGCCTGGGCCCTGGCGGCTGCCGCGCTGGCCGTCTTCGGCACCCACCGGCGTGACCAGTGAGCGGCCGGGAACGCCGGTGAGCCGTCGGCCGCCCGGTGGGGGAGGCCGACGGCTCACCGGAAGGGTGCCTGGTCAGCTCGCGGCCTTGAAACCGCGCAGCCGCAGGGAGTTGCCGACGACGAAGACGGAGGAGAAGGCCATGGCGGCTCCGGCGATCATCGGGTTGAGGAGGCCGGCGGCGGCGAGCGGGAGTGCGGCGATGTTGTAGGCGAACGCCCAGAACAGGTTGGACTTGATGGTGCCCAGGGTCTTGCGGGCCAGACGGATGGCGTCCGCGGCGGTGCGCAGGTCGCCGCGGACGAGGGTGAGGTCGCCGGCCTCGATGGCGGCGTCGGTGCCGGTGCCCATGGCCAGTCCCAGGTCGGCCTGGGCGAGGGCGGCGGCGTCGTTGACGCCGTCGCCGACCATCGCCACCGAGCGGCCCTGGGCCTGCAGGCGCTTGACGACGTCGACCTTGTCCTGCGGCATGACCCCGGCGATGACCTGGTCGATGCCGACTTCCTCGGCCACCGCCTCGGCGACGGCCTGGTTGTCGCCGGTCAGCAGGATCGGGGTCAGTCCCAGGGCACGCAGCCGGCCGACGGCTTCGGCACTGGTGTCCTTGACGGCGTCGGCGACCTCGAGGACCGCCCGGGCCTCGCCGTCCCAGGCGACGGCGATCGCGGTCCGGCCGGCCGACTCCGCGTCCGCCTTGGCCCGGGCCAGGTCCGCCGGGAGGTCCATGGCCCACTCGGCGAGCAGTTGCTCGCGGCCGACGAGGACGGCGTGCCCGTCGACGACGCCCTGCACGCCGAGTCCGGGGACGTTGGTGAAGTCCTCGGGTGCGGGCAGCGTGCCCAGCTTTTCCAGGGCTCCGTCGGCGACGGCGCGGGCGACCGGGTGCTCGGAGGAGTGCTCCAGCGCGCCGGCCAGTCGCAGTACGTCGCTCTCCTCGGCGTGGTCGGTGGTGTGGACGGCGAGCAGGGTCATGCGGCCGGTGGTGACGGTGCCGGTCTTGTCGAGGACGATGGTGTCGGCCTTGCGGGTGGACTCCAGGACCTCGGGGCCCTTGATGAGGATGCCGAGCTGGGCACCGCGCCCGGTGCCGACCATCAGCGCGGTCGGTGTGGCGAGGCCCAGCGCGCAGGGGCAGGCGATGATCAGTACGGCGACGGCGGCGGTGAACGCGGCGGTCAGCCCGGCGCCGTTGCCCAGCCAGAACCCGAGGGTGCCCAGGGCCAGGGCGATGACGACGGGGACGAAGACCCCGGAGATGCGGTCGGCGAGCCGCTGGGCGGCTGCCTTGCCGTTCTGCGCGTCCTCGACCAGCTTCGCCATCCGCGCGAGCTGCGTGTCCGCGCCGACCCGGGTGGCCTCGACCACCAGACGGCCACCCGCGTTCAGGGTGGCGCCGGTGACCGGGTCCCCCACGCCGACCTCGACGGGCACCGACTCGCCGGTGAGCATGGAGGCGTCCACCGCGGAGGCGCCTTCGACGACCGTGCCGTCGGTGGCGATCTTCTCGCCGGGGCGGACCAGGAAGCGGTCGCCGACCGCCAGTTCCGCGGTGGGGATCGTGCGTTCCCCGCCGTCCCTGGTCAGTACGGTGACGTCCTTGGCGCCCAGGTGGAGCAGAGCGCGCAGCGCGGCGCCGGCCGTGCGCTTGGAGCGGGCCTCGAAGTAGCGGCCGGCGAGGATGAAGGCGGTCACTCCGGCGGCGGCCTCGAGGTAGATGTTCCCGGCGCCGTCGGTGCGGGCGATGGTGAGCTCGAAGGGGTGGGTCATGCCGGGTGTGCCGGCGGTGCCGAAGAACAGCGCCCACAGCGACCAGAGGAACGCGGCCGAGGTACCGACCGAGATCAGCGTGTCCATGGTGGCCGCGCCGTGCCGGGCGTTGGTGAGCGCGGCCCTGTGGAAGGGCCAGGCGGCGTAGGTCACGACGGGCGCCGCCAGGGTCAGCGACAGCCACTGCCAGTACTCGAACTGCAGCGCCGGCACCATCGCCATCGCGATGACCGGGACGGCCAGCAGTACGGCCGTGACCAGCCGCTGTCGGAGCGGCCGCAGCTCGTCGGCGGCCTCGGCGCTCTCCGTGCCGGGCGCGGGCTCGGCACGTACCGGCTCGGGCGCGCGGGCCGTGTAGCCGGTCGCCTCCACCGTGGCGATCAGTTCCGGGACGGACACGTCGCCCAGGTAGTGGACCTTGGCCTTCTCCGTCGCGTAGTTGACGGTGGCGGTGACCCCGTCCATCCGGTTGAGCTTCTTCTCGATCCGGGCGGCGCACGAGGCACAGGTCATGCCGCCGATGGCGAGTTCGACCTCGGCCGGTGCGCTGGTCGTACTGGTGGTCATGGCTGCTCCTGATGCGGGTTCGTCGGCCGGGACCCGGTGCGCGGGTCCCGGCGGTGCGGCGGGGAGGGGCGGGCGGGTCAGACGCGGCCGGTCAGCTCGTAGCCGGCCTCGTCGACGGCCTCGGCGATCGCGGCGTCGTCCGGCTCGGCGGGCCCGGTGACGGTGACCCGGCCGGTGTCGACCTGGACGTCGACACCGGTGACGCCGTCCAGCTCACCGATCACCCGGGTGAGGGTCGCCTCGCAGTGACCGCAGCTCATCCCGGTGACGGCGTAGGTGGTGCTGACGGGCTGGGCGGCGGCGGTGGTGACGGTCGAAGCCATGGCTTCCTCCGGAGTCTCGTCGATACGGGGCGGGGGTATACCCGCCGACTTCATGTATACCCCTGGGGGGTAACAGACGCAACCCTCTCGCCCTCTGTGACTCGGTACCCCCTAGGGGTATGGTGAGGTGCACGAAGAGGCCTCCGTGCGAGCCGGAGACCCGGAATACGAGGAGACGAAGCGTCATGCACACCGGACTGAGGATCACCGCGTTCGCCGCCGCGCTGGCCGCCACCTTCGGCACCGCCTACGGCGTGGGCAGGGGAGTGGATCCGCTCGTCGCGGAGAGTGCGCCCGCGCCCCACGACCGGCACGGCGGGGTGTCCGCGCAACCCGAGGAGGCCCGGGAAGGGGGCGGCCGCGAGGGGCACGGGGCCACCCCGCCCGGTGGGCTGCAGGTCACCGAGAACGGCTACACCCTCGACCTCGCCACCCCGCGCGTCACCGCCGGTCAGCGCACCGAACTGCGTTTCACCGTCCGGGACGGCGACGGTGAGGCCGTCACCGCGTACCAGCGCGAGCACGGCAAGGAACTCCACCTCGTCCTGGCCTCACGCGACCTGGTCACCTACCGGCACCTGCACCCCACCCGCGCCGCCGACGGCACCTGGAGCACCCCCGTCGACCTGCCCCGCGCGGGCGGATACCGTGTCCTCGCCGACTTCACCCCGGCGAAGAAGAACGCGGAGAACCTCACTCTCGGTGCCGACCTCGCCGCCTCCGGCCGCTACGAGCCCGCACACCTGCCGGCCCCGGACGGCACCGTCGGCGTCGACGGCTACCAGGTCGAACTCGCCGGCTCCCTGCGCCCCGGCAGGGAGAGCGGGCTGAAGCTGACGGTCTCCCGCGACGGCGAACCCGTCACCGACCTCCAGCCCTACCTCGGCGCCTACGGTCACCTGGTCGCCCTGCGCTCCGGCGACCTCGCCTACCTCCACGTCCACCCGAACGGCGAACCCGGCGACGGCACGACGGAGCCCGGCCCGGAGATCTCCTTCACGGCCGCCGCGCCCAGTGGCGGTACGTACCGCCTCTTCCTGGACTTCCAGCACCGGGGCGAGGTCCACACCGCGGCGTTCACCGTACGGGCCGGATCGGCGCCCGGCACGCAGGACTCCGGCGGCCACGGGCACTGACGGTCGTGGGTTGCGAGGTGGCCATGGGCGCCGGCGGCCTGGGCCCCGGACTACGGGCGCTGACGGCCGTGGGCCCTGGGCCGCGGGCGCCGGCGGTCGTGGGCCCCGGGCCACGGGTGCTGACGGCCGCGGGGGCCGAGGCCATGGTCATGGCCGGACCGTCCTGGTACCGCAGCCCTCGCCGTACTAGGCCGTCACGACCCGGACCCCCGCTTCCTCGAACTGCCGCACCAGTTCGGGGTCGGCCGCACCGTCCGTGACCAGTGTGTCCACCGTTTCGGCCGCGCAGATCCGGGCGAACGCCCGCCGGCCCAGCTTGCTGGAGTCGGCCGCCACGACCACGCGCTCGGCGCGCTCGCACAGCAGCCGGTTGATCGCGGCCTCCGCCTCGTCGTGGGCCGCGGCACCGTGCGCGACGTCGAAGGCGACGACGCCCAGCACCGCGACGTCGAGTGTCACCTGCCCCAGCACCCCGTCCGCGAGCGGTCCGATCAGCTCGTACGACTGGGCCCGGGCCACCCCACCGGTCACCACGATCTTGAACTGCGGCCGCACGGCCAGCTCGTTGGCGATATTGAGCGCGTTGGTGACCACGGTCAGCGCGGGGGAGCCGGAGGCGAGGTCGGCGCGCACCGCCAGGGCACGCGCCACCTCGGTCGTGGTCGTGCCCCCGGTCAGCCCCACCGCCTCGCCGGGTGCCACCAGGGCGGCGACGGCCTGCGCGACGCGCTGCTTCTCCGAGGCGCGGCGGGCCGTCTTGTAGCGCAGCGGCAGTTCGTACGAGACCCCGTGGACGACCGCGCCACCGCGCGTGCGCACGAGCATCTGCTGTTCGGCGAGCCGGTCGAAGTCACGGCGGATCGTCGCGGCCGAGACCTCCAGCTCGGCCGCCGCCTCCTCGACGTCCAGCCGGCCGCGCTCCACGAGCAGCTCCAGCAGCGCCTTCCAGCGGGCGTCGCGCGACATACGCGCCTCCGTTCCTCGATCTCCCGCCGACCCTAGCGCACCTCCCTTCCTCCTCGGATTGCTTGATTCTGCTTGAAAGCTCGCTATATCTTGCAAGAACAATCAGACAGTCGGGAGTCGAGAGTCGGCGGTCGGTGGATCGACGGATCGGTCAATCGGTGGATCGACGGATTCGACGGATTCGGCGGGGCACGGCTCAGTGATCGGGGAGTGTGCGGCATGACGTATGTCGAGGACGAGCTCAACAGCCAGCCCGCGTGCTGGACACGGGCCGCCGAGGAGGCGACAGGGCACACGGCGGCGCTGCCCGCGGCGGGGGAGCGGGTGGCGATCGTCGGCTGCGGCACCTCGTACTTCATGGCCCAGTCGGCGGCGGCGCTGCGCGAGGACGCGGGCCGGGGCGAGACGGACGCGTTCGCCGCCTCCGAGTTCCCGCGGGGCCGCGCGTACGACCGTGTCGTCGCCCTCACCCGCTCCGGCACCACCACCGAAGTACTGGAACTGCTCGCGGCGCTGAGGGGCCGCACCCGCACGGTCGCGCTCACCGCCGATCCGGACACGCCCGTCATGGCCGCCGCCGACGACGTGGTGGTCCTCGACTTCGCCGACGAACGGTCGGTCGTGCAGACCCGGTTCGCGACCACCGCCCTCACCCTGCTCCGCGCCCACCTGGGCCTGCACACCGACGCCGTCGTCGCCGACGCCCGCACCGCCCTCGCGGCCGAGCTGCCCGAAGGACTCGTCGAGCGCACCCAGTTCACCTTCCTCGGCCGGGGCTGGACCGTCGGACTCGCCAACGAGGCCGGCCTGAAGATGCGCGAGGCCTCCCTGTCCTGGACCGAGGCGTACCCGGCCATGGAGTACCGGCACGGACCCATCAGCATCAGCGCCGCGGGCACGGCCACCTGGATGTTCGGCGAGGCCCCCGACGGACTGGCCGACCAGGTCCGGGACACCGGCGCGATGTGGGTGCCCGGGGAGCTCGACCCGCTCGCCGAACTGGTCCGTGCGCAGCGCCTCGCCGTCGCCGTCGCCGCCGCCCGCGGCCTCGACCCGGACCGGCCCCGTCACCTCACCCGCTCGGTGATCCTCGCCCCCTGACGCCCTCCGCCCCCTCTGACGCCTCCGAGACCCGGGATCCGACGCCCGGGAAGGGAGAGACCGTGCCCCTCGCCAGCACCGGCGACCTGATCGGCCGCGCCGCGGCCGCACACACCGCCGTCGCCGCTTTCAACGTCATCACCCTGGAGCACGTCGAGGCCGTCGTCACCGGCGCCGAGTCCGTGCACACACCCGTCGTCCTCCAGGTCAGCGAGAACGCCGTGAAGTACCGCTACGGCCGTCTGCTGCCCCTGGCCCGCGCGGCCGTCACCGCCGCCGAGGGCGCCGCCGTGCCCGTCGCCCTGCACCTCGACCACGTCCGGAGCGACGGCCTGCTGCGCCAGGCCGCGGACGCCGGCTTCAGCTCCGTGATGTACGACGCCTCCCGGCTGCCGTACGCGGAGAATCTCGCGGCGACCCGGGCCGCCGCCGACTGGGCCCGCGCCCAGGGCCTGTGGATCGAGGCCGAGTTGGGGGAGGTCGGCGGCAAGGACGGCGCACCGCCGCTCGACGCCCACGCGCCCGGAGCCCGCACCGACCCCGTCGAGGCGCGTGCCTTCGTCGCCGACTCCGGCGTGGACGCCCTGGCGGTCGCCGTCGGCAGCTCCCACGCCATGACCACCCGGACCGCCACCCTCGACCACGACCTGATCAAGGAGCTGTCGGGCGTGCTGGACGTGCCGCTCGTGCTGCACGGTTCCTCCGGAGTCCCGGACGGCGAACTCGCCGCGGCTGTCGCGGGCGGCATCACCAAGGTCAACGTCGGCACCGCGCTCAACCTCGCCATGACCGGAGCGATCAGGGAGTTCCTCGCCGCACACCCCGAAGCGGTCGATTCCCGCGGGTACCTCACCGCCGGACGGGAGGCCATGGCGCGTGCGGTGGCGACGATCATCCAGGCGGTGGCCCGGACGGCCACCTGACGGCGACTACTTCCTGACGGCCTTCAGCACCACGAACTTCCGGTCACTCGCCACCAGCTCACTGTTCCCGAACAGGCGCCGCAGCTTGACGTGGTAGCCCAGGTGCCGGTTGCCGACCACCCACAGCTCGCCGCCGGGGCGCAGCGCGCGCCGCGCCCCGGTGAACATCCGCCACGCCGTGGCGTCGGTCGTCGCCTGGTGGGAGTGGAACGGCGGGTTGTTGAGCACCAGGTCGACGCTGCCGTCCGGCACCCCGGTCAGCCCGTCACCGACCTGGAACCGGGCCCGCCCCGCCGCACCGTTCGCCTTGTACGTCGCCTCCGCGGAGGCGACGGCCTGGAAGGACTCGTCGGTGAACAGCACCTCGGCCGCGGGATCGGCCAGCGCCACCGCCGTACCGACCACGCCGTTGCCGCAGCCCAGGTCCACCACCCGCCGGGCACCGCCGGTGTCCGGCAGATGCCGGAGGAAGAAACGGGTGCCGATGTCGAGCCGGTCGGCGCAGAACACACCGGCGTGGCTGACGACGGACCGGCCGGAGAGCGGCCCGACGTCGCCGGGGAGCCGGTAGCCGAGCGGCCAGGGGTTGGCGGGGCGCTTCAGCGAGGGATCCGGTGCGGCGAAGACGAGCCGGGCCTTCTTCTCCGCCAGCGAGGTCCGGGTCGGCCCGACGATCCGCTCGAACAGCCTGAGCGTCGAGGTGTGGATCTCCTTGACCATCCCCGTGCCGACGACGACCGTGCCCTCGTGCAGCGCGGGCGCCAGCCGCAGCAGCTGGTCCTCCAGCAGCGCCAGGCTCTTCGGCACCCGCACCAGCAGCACGTCGACGCGGTCCGGCGGCGGGTCCTGCGTGGTGAGCAGGCGTACGGAGTCCGGCTCCACGCCGCTTCGCTCCAGGTTCGCGCGCGTCGCCTCCCGGGTGAGGTGGGAATCGGTGATCTGCACCGGCCGGTGTGCCGCCAGCGCCGTCACCAGCGCGCCCCAGCGGTCCCCGAGGACCACGACCGTGCCCGTGAGCGGGACCTCCTGATCCGCGAGGTGCCCGAGCAGATACTCGTCGGAGGCGTCCCAGGCGCGGAGCCGGTCGCGCGGATCCTCGGGGAAGCGGGCCAGCACGTGCTCGCCCCAGGGAGTCGTCATGCGGTCGTTGCGGTCGTTGCGGTCGTTCATCGTGCGTCCAGGCTAGCCGAGCCGCAGCTCAGACCGTGCCGGACGGCAGTGCAGGGGGTGGGCGGGCGCGAGGGGACGGGGGGAGGGGCGGGCGCGAGGGAAGGGCGACGCGGGCAGGATGGGACACATGGACGCCGAGCTGTTCCCCAGGACTCGTACCGAGACCGCGCCCGGCGCCGTCCACGTGCCGGACTGGCTGGACCCGCAGCGGCAGCGCGAGCTGCTGCACGCCTGCCGCGAGTGGGCCCGCCCACCGGCGGGACTGCGCACGGTGCGCACCCCCGGCGGCGGCACGATGACCGCGCGGCAGGTCTGCCTCGGGTGGCACTGGTACCCGTACGGATACGCCCGCACCGTCGTCGACGGCGACGGCACCCCCGTGAAGGCCTTCCCGGACCGGCTCGGCGACCTCGGCCGCCGGGCGGTGAGCGACGCGCTGGGGGCCGACGCGGTGGCGGACGCGCCGTACGACATCGCGCTGATCAACTTCTACGGCTCCGACGCCCGCATGGGCATGCACCGCGACGCCGACGAGAGGTCCGACGCGCCCGTGGTGTCCCTGAGCCTCGGCGACACCTGCGTCTTCCGCTTCGGGAACCCGGGGACGAGAACCCGCCCCTACACCGACGTCGAGCTGCGCAGCGGCGACCTGTTCGTCTTCGGCGGTCCGTCCCGGCTCGCGTACCACGGGGTGCCCCGGGTGCACGCGGGCACCGCACCGCCCGAGTTGGGGCTCACCGGGCGGCTGAACATCACGCTCCGGGTCAGCGGCCTCTAGGCACCCCGCACCCGCGGTCGTGGGAGACTCCCCCTCATGAGCGGCAAGGCGGACCCCCGGGCGGGGGAAGGGACCACCTCGAGGACGCGGCTGGACCGGGGGCGCGGCGCGCTCGGACCCGCGTTGGAGCTCGTGCACACCGGACGTGCCCCCACCCGGGCCGTGCTCACCGCCGAACTCGGCGTGACCCGGGCCACGGCCGGCGCGGTCGCCGCCGAACTGGAGGCGCTCGGCCTGATCCGGGTCGACGCCCGTCCCGCCGCGGCGGCCGGTTCGCAGGGGCGCCCCTCGCACCGACTCGCGGTCGCCGAGGACGGGCCCGTCGCCCTCGCCGCCCAGGTCCACGCCGACGGATTCCGCGCCGCCCTGGTCGGTCTCGGCGGCCGGATCGTCGCCACCGCGCCCGGCTGCGAGGTCGTCGACGCGGACCCGGCGAAGGTGCTCGGCTCCGTCGTGGAGGCGGGTGCGGAACTCCTCCGGGAGACCGGGCGCCGCTGCGTCGGCGCGGGCCTCGCCGTACCGTCCGCCGTCGCGGAACCGGAGGGGCTGGCCCTGAACCCGCTCCACCTGGCCTGGCCGGCGGGCGCGCCCGTGCGGCGGATCTTCGCCGAGCAGGTGCGCGCCGCCGGTATCGACGGCCCGGCGTTCGCCGCGAACGACGTCAACCTCGCCGCACTCGCGGAGCACCGGCACGGTGCCGGACGCGGCTCCCGGGACCTGCTGTGCGTGGCCACCGGCCACCGCGGGGTCGGCGGCGCGCTGGTCCTCGACGGCCGCCTCCACATGGGCAGTTCGGGACTCGCCCTGGAGGTCGGCCACCTCACCGTCAACCCCGAGGGCCGCCCCTGCTACTGCGGCGGCCACGGCTGCCTGGACGTGGAGACCGACCCGCTGGCCTTCCTCACGGCGGCCGGCCGCGAGCCCGGCCCCGAGGTGTCACTGCTCCAGCAGTCCAACGACCTGATCCGCGGCCACTACGCCGACCCGGCCGTCCGCACGGCCACCGAGACCCTCATCGACCGCCTCGGTCTGGGACTCGCCGGCCTCGTCAACATCCTCAACCCCGACCGCATCATCCTCGGGGGACTGCACCGCGCACTCCTCGACGCCGACCCCGAGCGCCTGCGCGCGGTCGTCGCCGACCGCAGCCTGTGGGGCCAGAGCGGCGGCGTCCCCATCCTGCCGTGCGGCCTGGACCACAACAGCCTGGTCGGCGCGGCCGAACTGGCCTGGCAGCCGGTCCTGGACGATCCGTTGGGGGCGCTGGTTTAGGGGGTGTCTTCGGGGCTTGCCGGGGGCGCGGGTTTCTGGCACGCGCCCCCCACTGCCTGAAGGCCGTGGGCGGTGCCCCCAGCGGCGTTGTCGTCGGTTGCCAGGGCTCCGCCCTGTCTCCCTCCTCCACCGTTCCTAATCAGTGAGCAGGAGTGAGTCTTGGACTCGTACCTGGTCACTGCGGACACCCCGAACGGTTTTGGGT